>CAZIEI010000042.1:0-6357 GCA_964538705.1 uncultured Spirochaetales bacterium
TGGTTCCTGGACCGCATTTGCACGCACATCCTCGCCTTCGAGGGCGACTCCAAGGCCGTCTGGTTCGAAGGCAACTGGTCCGAATTCGCCGAGTGGCGCCATGAACAGCTCGGAGCCGACGCAGACCGGCCGCATCGGCTGGTGTATAGGAAGCTCGAGCGATAGGCGCGGACGGACGGAGTCGGTTCCGAGCTGTGTGCCTTCGGTACTCCGAAGGCCTCCAAAGGAGCCGACGCAGACCGGCCGCATAGGCTGGTGTATCGGAAACTGGAGAGATAAGGGAGGGGCGGATGTCCTCGATTTCCATGGAGAAGGTTTCCGCGGCACTGGCCGCGGAGATGGAGCGGAACGCGGAGGCGATCCGCGCGAACCCCTATCCGGGGCGGGGCATCGTCGCGGGCGCGGAGCCCGAGGGGAAACGGCTCGTCCAGGTCTACTGGATCATGGGCAGGTCCGAGAACTCGCGGAACCGCGTGTTCAAGGAGTTCCCCGGCTACGCGGTCCGCACCGAGGCTCACGATCCCGCGAAGCTCTCCGATCCTTCGCTCGTGATCTACGCGGTCGCGCGCAAGGAGGGCGAGGCCTGGATCGTCACCAACGGCGACCAGACGGACACGGTGGCCGACTCGCTCAGGAAGGGAGGCACCTTCGAGGAGGCGCTCCTCTCGCGCGAGTACGAGCCCGACGCTCCTAACTACACGCCGCGCATCTCCGCCGTCATGGATCCGAGCGATGCGTCCTGCGCCTACGAGCTTTCCATATTAAAGCGCGGGCCCGCGGGCGGCTGCGACCGCTCCTTCTTCCGATACGAGCGCGCGCTCGCGGGTCTCGGGCATTTCATCTCCACCTACGAGGGCGACGGGAATCCGCTTCCCTCGTTCAGGGGCGAACCGCGCGCGATGGCGATCCCCGCGGGCGGCCCGAAGGCTGTCGCGGCCTGGTACTGGGAGAGGCTCGACGCGGCGAACCGCGTCTCGCTCATGGCGCGCGCCATCGACCCGGTCGCGGGCATGGCCGAGACGGTCATCATCAACGGGAAGGACTGAGATCTTGGCCGCGCGCGACGGCGAGGACGGCTGGGCCGGGGTCGAGCGCATGACGGAGGGGGCCCTCGCGTTCAGGCGCGAGGACTTCGAGCGACACCGAGCGCTTTTCGAGGGCATGAAGGACGGACAGCGGCCCCACACCCTCTTCATCGGCTGCGCCGATTCCCGCGTGGTGCCCAACCTCATGACGCGCACCGGTCCCGGCGAGGTCTTCGTGGTGCGGAACGTGGCCAACATCGTGCCGCCCTACCGCGCGAGCGAGGAGTACCTGGCCACGACCTCGGCCATCGAGTACGCGGTGAAGGCCCTCGGGGTACGGAACATCATCGTCTGCGGGCACTCGAACTGCGGGGGCTGCGCGGCGCTCTACCTGGACGACGCGGAGCTCGAGGGCTTGCCGCATACACGGAATTGGCTCAAGCTCGCCGAGGCCGCGAAGGCCAGGGCGCTCGAGGGCCTGGGCGGCGAGAACGATCCCGCGAGGCGCGAGTGGCTTACGGAGCAGGCGAATGTGGTCCTGCAGATGGGGCACGCGCTCTCCTTTCCCTTCATCCGCGAGGGCGTGCGCTCCGGGAAGATCTTGCTCTCTGGCTGGCACTACGTCATTGAGACGGGAGAGATCCTCGCCTACGACAGGGCTTCGAGGGAATTCCGACCAATCAACTGAGGAGCGCCTCGACCGCGGCATTTCGGCCGCGAGCGGCTCATTTCATCTCGCGGTACCCGAAGTCGGGGAGCTCGTCCCTCGTGATCACATACGGATGGGCGTAGAAGCGCTTGA
The DNA here is from genome assembly GCA_964538705.1 of uncultured Spirochaetales bacterium. Taxonomy (GTDB): domain Bacteria; phylum Spirochaetota; class Spirochaetia; order Treponematales; family JBGSOB01; genus CAYNQK01. The sequence continues at coordinate 1,828 of CAZIEI010000042.1, forward strand.
GCGCCGCGGCTTCCGTGTATTCCTCGGAGTATCTCTTTGTGCCCTCGTCGATGGCGAATTTCCCGGACCAGGTGCAGAACCAGGACCAGCGGACTCCGTCCTTCACGAGGAGCGCGGGGTCCGGGACCGGTCCGTTCTCCGAGAGCGCGACGAGCTTGGGTTCTCCGGGATATCCCCGCGCGCCTAACCACTTCGCTTTCTGCGATGAGTAATCGCGCGCGTTCGCGTAGACGTCCTCGCTCGCGATGTCCACCACGTCGTCGCCCGGGTACCAGTCGGGGTCCTGCCCGTTCCACACCCAGATCAAATTCCTGAGACCGTGATGACGTACGAGACGGTCGAACATGAAACGGTAGAGCTCGACGTAGGTCTCGCTCCCCGAGGCGCCCCACCAGAACCAGCCGCCCGAGGCCTCGTGGAGGGGGCGCCAGAGGACGGAGACGCCGGCTTCTTCGAGCTTCCGGAGCTGGACCGCTATGGCGTCGATGTCCCTCGCGATGAGGTCGAAGTCCGCTCCCGCCTTCTCCTCCATCGCCTCGTCGGCGCGGAAGAGCGTGGCTTTTGTATAAAAACCGGACCACCAGAGCCTATCAGGGGCCTTGTCGTAGAGGAGGGCGGGGGCGTTCCAGTGCCAGCACATGCTGACGATGCCGCCGGCCTTCGCGTGCGCGAGGGCCATGCCCGTATCCCTGCTCATGGCGCCGCGTTCGACGCGCGATGGCGAGTAATCGATGAGGTCGAAGCCTCCGACCGCGGGGTACGCGCCCGTGACCGCGGCGACCGCCTTGAGCTCGTAGGCGTTCATAGTCGCTTGCTGGCCCGAGAGTATTCCCTTGCCGCGCATGGAAAGGAGGTAGGCGTAGAGGGCCTTCGCCTGAGGAAGGGGGTCCTGAGTCACGAGGGTTTCGCGGATCATCGCGGTCTCCATCGCGTCCGCGTCCTCGCTGGAGGATACGCAGGAGGGGAGCATGAGGGCGACCGCGCAGGCGAGGACGATCGCCCGGGGCGCAGCGGTTCCGGCGGCGATACGCACGGGGGGCCTCCTTCGCGGCGGTTTCCGCGCCGCTTCAACGAGTGGTGAAGGCGAACGCGATGCCCGCCTCCATGGAGAATCCGCCTCCGCGCGCGCGCATCGGCCGCGAGACGGAGACCTCGTAAAGCGTCCCGCGCTGGAGCGGCTCGGCGGGCACGAACGAGCACGTGCCGCCGTTCCAGACGAATTCGCCCCGGGCCTCGGGCTTGAGCGAGAAGGAGGCGAGGACGCTCTCCTGGTCCATGGGGCCCGAGAACTGGATGATTATCCTCGTGTCCTCCGCTATCCCCTTGGACTTGTTCGCGGGGAAGGTCCTCACTACGCGCGGACGCAGGGGCGCGGAGGGGATGGATTCGTCCGGAGCGGTCCCGAGGAGCGCGATCGCGGTCCTCCCGCCCATGGGGACCGCCGCCTCGCCGGACTTCACGGCGTAAGAGGGCCCCGTCGGCTGCTGGCCGACCGGCGCGAGCGAGAAGACGGTCCTGAGCTTCTCGCCTTCGTCCAGGCCCAGCTGGCCGAGGGGAATCCGGGCGAGAACATAATCGGGCGACGCGTTCACGATGAGGAGGATCCGCTCCTTCTCGGTCCAGCGCGCCCACGCGAGGAGACCGTCGGCCTCGGCAGCGACGAGGGAGAAGCTCCCCGTCCTGAGCGCGGCGTGCGGCTTCCTGAGGGCGGCGAGGTCCCGGTGGAGGGCGAGGACGTCGCGGTCCTCGGCGTCGCGCGGATAGGCGGGGGCGGATGAGCCCGCCTCGGCTCCCGCCACGACGAGGGGCGATCCCGGCAGGCACATCTGCATGAAGAGGGCGAGGCGGTACGCGGCCATGGCCTCCTCTGCCGCTGATTCCGCGGCCGCGGTATCAGCGGCGGTACCCGCGCTCCGCGCGGCGCGCTGGAGGAAGGGTTGGGATCCGTCCGCTTCCAACGAGAGGATCACGTTGTCTTCCATGTGCTGGGGCGCGCGTGTCCGGGCTTCGGCGAAGGCGCGCGCAAAGGCCGCGGCGTCTCCGGCGGGTGCGGCGAGGGGCTTGCCCGAGAGGTCCTTGCCCAGGAGGTATGCAGACAGAGGCTCGGCGAACGAACGGGGATCGGAATAGAAGTCACCCGGGTCGGCGTCCGCGGCGAGGGCCCCGAGCGGATCCGCGAGGAGGGCGCCTTCGGGGTTCGCCGCCTTGAGCGCTTCCTTCGCCCGGGCCGCGAGGTCGGGGGCGCTTCCCAATTTCGTGACGGCCACGCCCGCGAGCCTGGTGGCGGCGGCGGCGAGGGTCCCGACTTCCTTGGCGAGCGCCTCGTCATCCTCGTCCGCGGAGACTGCCGCGAGGACGAGGCGGACGTTCCTCCCCGCGAGCCGCTCGGCCGCGGCGGCGGCTCGCTCCGCGTTCCAGGGTCCGAGCTTCGGGGCCCTTGAGACGACGACGGCGTCCGCGCCAATGGAGCGGAAGTAATCTGCCCTCCGCGAGAGGCCGTCGAGCCCGGCGTCGCCGAAATAGTCCTCGCCCGTCAGGTAGAGGACGGCGCCCCTCGTCCACGAGGGGACGCGCCTCCCGGGCACGATCTTGAAGCGGTAGGGCTCGGCGGGTGCCGAGCGCGTGGTGCCGGCGCGCGAGTAGTACAGCCGTTCCGAACCGGCTTGGACCTCGAACCAATACTCGACGGCTTCCGCGCCCGGCGGGATCTCCGCGACGTGGTACTCGAACGCGGGATCGGAATCGGCCCTGACCATCTCCATCCTACCCGTGACGCCGTCCCTCGCAAAGTTGAGTGTGACTCGGCTTCCGAAGCCGGCCCTCGTGCGGAACTTGACCGTCACCGGATCCACGGCGGAAGGCTCGCGCGGCGCGACGTAGAGCGGGCCGGGATCCGCGAAGAGGAGCTTGTCGACGAGGCCCGAGGGCGCCGACGAGGATCCATCCGGCGCGCCTGCGTCTCCAGCGAAGGCGCCGGGGTAGGCGACGCGGATCGTGATCGAGGCCTCGTGCTCCGTCCGGTCGATCACGGCCTTCGCGCGGATGCGCGCCGTGCCCGGGACCAGGGGGGCGTTCCAGGTGACCTCGTTGGCCACGGGCGTCCGGACGATGGACCCCGAGTCCGCTTCCCAGCCGATCGCGGGAAGCGCGGGCGAGGGATGATCGAGGTAGAGCGAGAGACGCGTCGATGAGCCCGCGGCGATCACCGATTCGCGCGCCCTGAGGATGAGCACGGCATCGCCTACCTCGGCGTGGGGCTTGCCGCAGCCTGAAAGCGCGAGGATGAACGGGATGAGGATCGCGCTCGCGAGGCGCCGTCGCCTAATCATGACGGTGGATACCTCCTTGAGGCCCGGGGCCGTTCGCCCATTGTACGCGTCGACGGCGGTCTCCGCAAGTTTCTCGCGGCCAAGGCTCCCGCAGCGACCCGACCGCTTGCGTCCGGGGGGTTTCAGCCCCATACTTGGCTCACTATGGTAAAGCGATTTCCCAGCGTTATCGTCGCGGCCGCGTTCGCGCTCTTCTCATGTGTGAGCTCGGGAGGCGGGGGCAGGATCGTCCTGCCACCCCCGTCCTGGCCGCCCGAGGCCGCGGTCCGCTTCGTCGACGGTAAAGGCCGTGACCTTGTGGGCGAGCATCCCGCGGGCGCGGTGAAGTGCGTCGTCTGGGGCGTTTCCGGCGTCCTGCGCTCCGTTTCCGTCGACGCGGAGGGCCGCGTCTCGGCGGAGCGCCTCATCCTCTCGTTTCCGCGGAGCGCGGGCGGAAGCCGGACCATAGGGCCGGTGTCCGTCTCCTGCGGGGCCGACGGGAGCGCGACGATCGAGTGGGCCGCAGCCGACGGCTGGACCTACGAACTCGAGGGATTCGCCGATCCGGAGAAGGGGACCTTCCTCTGCCACGCGAGGAGCGAGGCGGGCGAGCGGCTTCCGGGGCGCAGCGCCTTCATCCGCCTCGCGCTCGAGGGCCTCGCCGCGAAGAAGGAGGGCGGAGCCGATTGGTCCGGGGCGTCCATACTCGAGGCCTCGGTCTCATTCGACGTGGGCGAGGGCCAGGATCTCCTCTCCGGGACGATCGCCGCCCCCGTTCCGGGCGCGAGCGCCGCTACGGCCGACCTTACGCTCTATGGACCCTCCGGGCCCCTCGGGATAGTGTTCAAGGGCGCCCGTCTCGAAGGCGGCGGAGCGGTATCGCTTCCCGCTGCCGGCGAGGGGAGGGCGAGCCTCAACCTCTCAGGCGGCTTCGCCGTCGAGCTCGAGGCTGTCCGGCCCGGCGCGGAGGCCTGGACGGCGAGGGCTTCGCTCCGCCTTCCCGAGTCCTTCGGCCAGGACCTCGTCCTCTCATCGGGGGGGGAGAGCGCGCGCGTCGCATCCTTCAAGACCCTATCCATCGAAATACCGTCGCTCGAGGGCGAGGCGTCGATCCTCCACGGCGACTATGAGTTCCGCCTCTCGCGCATGCGCTACGAGCACGAGGCGAAATCGATTCTCGCCGCGGGATCCTGCTCCGTCCTCTCGGGCGGCGCCGACCCGG
>CAZIEI010000042.1:6367-22342 GCA_964538705.1 uncultured Spirochaetales bacterium
GTCGAGCGGACCTTCGCGACGAACGAAGAGCGGTGGATCCTCGACCGGGTGGCGACCGAGGTCGTGCGAGCTGGAGACGGCACGCGGGTCGCGGAGAAGCGGACGACCTACGACGGGGAGGCCTTCCTCCCCTCGTCCGCCGACGTTCCGGGGGGCTCGATCCGATCCGAGGGCTACGGGGAGCGGATCGCCTTTTCGCGCGTCGAGTGGACCGGAGATGGCTTCGCCCTCTCCGGCGCCTACGATCCTCCCAGCATCCTCCAGGGCTCGCGCGTCGCCTTCGCGGGATTCTCTCTCACGCCGGACGGGTCCCTGCTCGCGCCCGGGGTCGAAGCGACCGCGGAATTCGCCGCGCTCGGGGGCTCCTCGCGACTCTTCGGCCTCGCCATCGGTCCCGACGGCTCCATGACCGCCGCGGCCATCGAGGGAACCCTCCCCGGATCGCCTCCGCGCGACTTCAGGCTCGCCGACGTCCGCCTCGGGATTCCCGGCTTCCCCGACGGCACCGGATCGGGCTGGATCGGGAATATCGCGGGCACCAAGGGCTTCACCATAGACTCGTCGCGCCCCGAGGGCGAGGGCTTCGCCCTCTCGGGCCGCGCGCGGATCTACTTCTCGAGCGGCACTCACTTCATCGACCAGACCTTCCCCACCGCGGACCTGAAGCTCGATCGGGAAGGACGCCTCTTCCTGGCGCCCGTGCTCCTCGAGAAGCGTACTTTCAACGCCTTCCTCGGGCTCTCCTTCGGCAGGGTCTCCGCGGGCCTCTCCGGCGACGACTTCGCCTTTACCCTGGGCGGCGGGACCTTCGCCGCGGGGAAGTTCCTCCCCTCGGGAGGGAGGGTGGAGGGCCTTTCCCTCAATTTGCGCACCCAAAAATATATTTTCGAGGCAACTACCATGCCCCGTGCGGCGGCCTTCGCGTTCAAGGATGCGTCCATGTCCCTCGAGCGCCTCGAGGGCGCCATAGACGACGCCTACATCTTTTCCGGGAAGGCGACGCTCCCGGCCGTGGCCGGCGCGCCGTGGCCCAAGCGCGGGACCTACCCTCTCAAGCGCCTCAGGCTCGACGAGTGGGGGAATCCGCGCGAGATCGTGGTGGAGGTCGACGGGAAAGAAGTAGACGCGCTCCCCTGGATCAAGAAGTGACGCGCGCTTAGGCGGGGGGCTCCTCCGCCGGATACGGGCAGGGCCTTCCGTCCGCGGACTCGAAGCGGTAGAAGCCGCCCTCGAGGACGAGGGGCGAATCGGGGAGGAGGCGGCGCTTGCCGCCGCCCCGCGGAAGGTCAAGCGCGAAAGCCGGCAGCGCGGCCCCCGAGACGGTCCCGATGAGCGCTCCGTACAAGTCGAGCGATTCCGCGAGGCCGGTCCTGAAATGCGCCGTCCCAGCCGCGAGATCCCCCTGCAGGAGGTAGTAGGGCTTCGCGCCCGCACGGAGGAGGCCCTCGCAGAGTTCCGCCAGGACCGGCGCCGAGTCGTTCACGCCGCGGAGGAGGACCGTCTGGTTGAGGACCGGGAGGCCCGCGTCCGCGATGCGGGCGAGAGCGGCGCGCGCGAAGGGCGAGAGCTCTCGCGGGTGGTTGAAGTGCGTGACGATCCAGATCGGCCTTAAGCCGCGGAGCAGCGATAAGAAGGAGTCCGTGAAACGCGAGGGGAGGGTGACCGGCGTCCGCGTGCAGAGCCGGAGCGCGAGGTCCGGCCGCGCCTCCCTGAGGCGTCCGAGGAGGCTTCCGATCTTTTCGTCCGAGGCCGCGCAGGGATCCCCTCCCGACACGAGGAGTTCCGCAATCTCATGCCGATCGCGGAGGTACGCCGCCGCCCGTTCCGCGTCCGCGTCGGAGATGAAGCCCTCGCCAGCGAAGGAACTCCTGAAGCAAAAGCGGCAGTAGCCCGCGCAGGCGCCGTTCGCGAGGAGGAGGGCCCTCGAGCGGTACTGGCGGACGAGGCGCGGACCGGCCTCGTATTCCAGCGCGCCCAGGGGATCGCTCGACTCGTAGGGAAGGAGGCGGGATTCGGCCGCGGAGGGGAGGCACTGGCGGAGGATCGGATCGTCCTCGCGCGGCTCGGCGAGCGAGAGGTAGTACGGCGTGATGCCGAAGGGGACGCGAAGGGCCGGGCCCGCCGTCCCCGCTCCGTCGCCGCCTTCCTCAACGCCATTCCCCATGAGCTTCCGGGCCGCCGCCCGGTATGCCTCCGGCAGGGAAGCCGCGTCCCGAATCATCGAAGCCATCTCGGCACGCCAGGCGGCGTCGCTGAATTCCATGCGGTTTTTATACCCGGGACCGCGGCCTTCGCCTAGCGAGCCATTATCGCTTTCCATATTGATGCGATCGCGATTCGACTGTATAATTATTCCGAATTCATGCATATTCATACGGGGAGCAGGTGAAAGAGCGACTTTCCAGGCTGAGCGCCATCAAAAAACTCGTCAGAACCTACCGCATCGAATCCCAGGACGAACTGCTCGGCCACCTCCGCAAGGACGGCTACACCGTCACCCAGGCGACCCTCTCCCGCGACCTCAAGCTCCTCAAGGTGAGCAAGGTCTCCGACGGCAACTCAGGATATTATTACTCCCTTCCCGGCGACGACGAGCGGCGCGAGTCAGAGAAGTCCTACATCCAGGACTTCCTCCGCGGCTACATCTCCATCGACTGGGCGGGCAACCTCGTCGTCATCCGCACCTATTCCGGCCACTCCGACTCCGTGGCCCTCGCTATCGACAACCTCGGCCTCGAAGGCGTCATGGGCACCATCTCCGGCCGCGACAACACCGTCTTCGCCGCCCTCCGCGAGGGCTACACGGGCGAGAACTTCATGGCCGACATGAAAGTCCACGTGCCCGAGCTCGAAGACTGATCCCGCGCGCACTTTCCTGGATGACGGCGCCTCTCTTTAAAAGCACATGATCCTCGATATCCTACGTGGGGTCCTGTCGCGGGAAAGAAAATCGCTCCAGGCTTTCGCGCATTTCTTTCCCGCGCCACCCCCAGCGAGATTTAGTGATCATGTGCATCATCATGCGATTGCCGCTATCCTGGAAATGCGAGCGGGCAGGCTTCGGAACGGGCATAACCGGTAAAATAGGATTGCAGTGTATAAGCGCTTGGCCTGAAGGAAGGAGCTCCCGCCCCTTCCTCCGGTCCGGCGATTCGGTCTGGTTGATAAATAGAAAGCGATCATTCGCCGGACGCTCCTCCTATCCTGGGAGCGATATGGCGGGCTCGTTCCAACTACCGCAGATCCCCGCTTCTATATGGGTATGAAGAGGGAATTGATTCCGCTGCGGCTCGCCCGCTTTGAACCCAATTCCTTGCGGAATAAAAGCCCTCGGAGAAATCTCCGAGGGCTTTTCCAGTACTCTTCACCCGACCGACGTTGGGTTTTTCTTCATCAGGCCATGCGTATATTTGGGAAAGCCTGCTTCATCATTGATTCTTCATCGACGGAATAGGGCCCACAACACCAATACCGATGCGGGCACGTAGACGAGTTCGGAGAGCATCCCCGCGATCGCGTAGGACCAGGAATAGTTCGGGCCGAGCGCCTGTCCGATCTCGCCGAGGAAGAACATGACGAGCCAGAGGGCCGCGTAGAGGACGGGTCTGGTCGCAAAGGTCCCGCGCGCGAGGTAGAACAGCCCCGCCATGAGGATGGCGGCCCCGATCTTGGACACGAGGGTGCTTAGGAGGAATCGCCCGGGGGAGACTCCCTCGGGCGTGCTCATCTTGAGGGGCTTCGTGAGCGCCCCGTAGACCGCGATGGGCACGATGAAGATGATGAGCAGGGTCGCCGCCGTTCCGATGGCTAATTTGAGCATGTCCGCCTCCTTCATGATTTCCGATCTCCCTTGAATACCCCGTCGCAGAAGGGACGGGAGCGCCGTTCCATTTCGGAATCGAATCGGTTGAACAGGTCGCGCGCTTCGTCCGCCGGCCAATCCGCGGGAAGAAACGTCGGGGGGAGAAGGGGATCCCGGAACAGCGCGTCGACCAAGGCGCCCCCCGTTCGGTAGCGTTCCGCGAAGGCCTCCTCCGGTTCCATCCGGGAGGCCCGCGCGAGCGATTTTCGAGCGGCAATGATCGACTTCCGCATCGCCCGGGCGATCGGCCGAGTATCCCAGAGTAACGCCGCCGTATCCGCATGAATCGGTTTCAAAGGCCGAAAGGCCATGAAGGTGAAACGCGGCAGGTCCATGAGGGACGCCAGGCGCTCTTCCATCCGCTCGCGTGGATTCCGCGGCCGTATCCAGAACCCCGGCTGGAGCGGCGCGAACCGGTTGAACGCGAGCTTCTTCGCGATCCGATACCGGCCCTGCTTATCTTCCCCCGGGAGGGTCCACGCCGCTCCCCAGTACTCCCCGTCCCAGCCACCCCAATCCGTCGCCTCGAATCCCGCCGCTATATTCGCGGCGATGGCGGCCCCCTTGCCGCTGAAAACGTAAGCAGCACGTCCTTCTTCCGCCCCCGCGGGCGCTATGAATCCCTTGACGACTAACCTCGACAAGCTCGTCCTCACCGCCGATTCCGAAACCCCGAGCTGCCTCGCCAACGCCACGAGCTCAGACGCCCCGTACGCGTCCCTCCCCAGCGACGCCATGATCCCAATAACCAGATCCCCGCACTTCACCCACTGAGTATATTACAAATAAAATGCCAAAACAAGCCAAACGTAATACCGAATTAGCGCCGCGCCTACGCGCGCGTTCCTCCGCCAAAGCCCGCCAGCATACCAAAAACCTCCCCATCCCCCGGCAAGACGCGGCTGTCGAAAGAAAACGCACTTACCCTGAACCGATAAGGCGCGGGTGGCAAAGAAAAACTCATCGGAGGGAATTGATTCAGTTGCGGCTCGCTCGCTTTTAATGCCTTTTCCTTGCGGAATTAAAAGCCCCCGGAAAAATTTCCGATGGCTTTTCCTGAACACTTCACCTGACCCACGATGAGTTTTTCTTCGCCAGGCCCCGCGCTCACGCCCTTGCGCGATTGAAGGGGCGGGCCTACAATTGCCGCAGGAGGAACTCAAAAATGTCTAATAGCGCTTCAAGCATACTCTTCATACTGCTCTGCATCGAGCTCGTTTGGTGGTTCATCTGGATCGTCATCGCCATGGGGAAAAAGGCGGTGACCATTCTCGTCTTCCTAATTGTCTCCGGAGGCGCCTTCGGCGCGGCCGGCATGGCGCTCGCCTTGAGCCGGAACCCGATTGGCTTCGGCCTCCTCCTCGTTCCCCTCCTCATCCTGCCGCCCATGGTCAGGATCATGAGGGAGTACGAGCGGGCCGTGCTCTTCCGCCTCGGGCGGATGAAGACCCTCCTCACGCCGGGCCTCAACCTGGTCTTCCCCCTCGGGATCGACCAGATCCGCAAGATCGACATGCGCACTTTCACGATCGACGTGCCCAAGCAGGAAGTCATCACCCGGGACAACGTCCCCGTCATGGTGGATGCCGTAGTCTACTTCAACGTCTTCGATCCCAACCTCGCGGTGAACAAGGTCGTGGACTACGTGAAGAGCACGAGCCTCCTCGGGCAGACCATCCTCCGATCGATCCTGGGCCAGTACGAGCTCGACGATCTCCTCTCACAGAGGAGCCAGCTTAACGAGAAGCTCAAGGAGCTCCTCGACGAAGCCACGGACCCCTGGGGCATCAAGGTCACCGCCGTGGAGGTGAAGGCGATCGAGCTCGCGGAGGACATGAAGCGGGCCATCGCGCGCCAAGCGGAGGCGGAGCGCGAGCGGAGGGCCAAGGTCATCGCGGCCGAGGGCGAGCTCCAGTCGAGCGAGAAGCTCGCGCAGGCCGCGGCGGTCATCGGCAAGGAGGGGAGCGCCCTCCAGCTCCGCTACCTGCAGACGCTCGCGGACATCTCCATCGAGAAGAACTCGACGATCGTTTTCCCGCTCCCCATGGAGCTCCTCAGGTTCTTCGAGAAGAAATGAGCCTGAGCCCCGCCGGGACGCGATACGCGCCCCGGCGGGGGTTCAGCGCGAATTGGCTATTCCTTATTTAACGAGGACGGTCTCAGGCGCGATGGAGCGTTCCGTCATCGCGACGGAAGCGCGCCGCAGGACTGCCTGACCACGAGGGCGGCCGGGACCGTCACCGGGGGCTCCGGTTCGGCGCCGACCGGGACGGGACCCGCGCGATCGGAGCCGGATATCTCCGCGAGGAGCCGCCTTCCCATGAGACGCCCGAGAGCCTCGCGGTCGAAACCCACCGTGGTGAGGGCCGGATGGGTCCACGCGGCGGCGTCGACGTCGTCAAAGCCCGTCACAGCGATGTCCTCAGGAATCCTGAGGCCCCGCGCGAGGATGGCGCGCATAGCTCCGAAGGCCATCTCGTCGTTCGCGGAGACGAGGGCCCTGGGGCGCCTCCCCGTGTCGAGGAAACGGGAAACGGCCTCCTCAGCCGGCTCGGCGCGGAAGCCCCCGCGGAGGATGGAGCCGGGCTGAAGCCTGATCCCTGAGGATTCGATCGTGGCCTTGAATGCCGCGAGGCGTTCGTGAGCGTCGTGGGAGGAGGGATTGCCGTCAAGGTAGGCGAAGTCGCGGTATCCGAGGCCGAGGAGATGGACAGCGAGCGAAGCCATGGCCTCGGCGTTGCGGACGCCGAAGCGCGGGCAGAAGGAAGCCTCCTCGCCCGCGTCGTAGAGCACGACGGGAGCCTTCTCGGCCAGGCGGCGGATGAAGTCGAGCCCCATGGCGTCGGGGTTCATGACCATGAAGCCGGAGACGAGGGAATCTTCCGCGAGGCGTCTCGCCGTCTCCCTGCCCGAGCCCACGGCGCTCGCGGCGATCATGCCGAAGCCCGCTTCCTCGAGGGCGTCCTGCGCTCCTGCCATAATGGAGGCGAAGAAGGGATGCCCCATGCCGTCCATGACCATGGCGGCGACCTTGGCCTTCACGCCCTTGAGTGCGAGCGCGACGGGGCTGGGCCGGTATCCGAGGCGCTCGGCCACGGAGCGGACCATGATCCGGGTGGAGTCCGCGAGCCTGCCGCCCCCGTTAAGGGCGTAGGAGACGGTCGCGACGGAAACTCCCGCCTCCGCGGCGACGTCGCGTATGGTGGGAGTCCGGATCTCTGAGGGGGTGGAGCTCATTGCGTGAGTGAGTATATCCCGGCACCCCCGGCCGGTCAAAGGGCCGTCCCCGCTACGAGGATGCCGTAGGGGGGGAGCTCGATCTGTCCGCCTAGGCGAACGCCGGGGGCCAAGAAGGTAGAGACGATGACAGTCGAATCCATGGCCACCTCGAGGCGCTTCGCGCGAGGCGTGAAATTGAGATGGACGCGCGCGGCGCTTCCATCCGCTCTCCGCTCGAAGGCGAGGACGCCGCGCGGGGCGTCGATCCATTCGAGCGATCCCGTTCTGAGCGCGGGCTCGGATTTCCTCGCGCGGATCAGCGCCTTGTAGAACGAGAGGAGGGAGGCGGGATCGGTCTTCTCGGTGTCCGCGTTCACCGCTCGGTAGTCGGGATTGACGGGGAGCCAGGGCTTCCCGGCCCCGAAGCCCGCGTTCTCGCTTCCGTTCCATTGCATGGGGGTACGCTCGGGGTCGCGGCCCAGGAAGGCCGCGGGCCAGGTCGTGATGCCGAGGGGATCCCTGAGGTCCTTCCGCGCGATGCGGACGCTCGTCATACCGATTTCTTCGCCGTAGTAGATGAAGGGGGAACCGCGGAGAGCGAGGAGCATGGCCGCGGCCACGCGGGCTCTCGCATCGCTCCGTTCGCGTCCCCGTCGTCCCGGGAGGCGCGAGGCGTGGCGCTTGAACGACCGCGGGTTGTCGTGGTTGGAGAGGGCGAGGGCGGGCCAACCGCCCGGGGGGAGCGACGCGTAGAGCTCCTCGGCAGAACGCCTGAAGGCCGAGGCCGAGAAGGGCGTCTTGAGGAAGCAGAAGTCGAAAGCCATGTGGAGCTCGTCGCCCTTCCCTAGGCAGGATGCCGAGAGGGCGTGGTCCACGCCGTGCGGCTCGCCGATGAGGAAGGCCCCGGGAAACTCGTCGGCGACAGAGCGCATCTCCCTGAGGATGCCGTGGACCTCGCTCAGGTTCCGGTCGTATACGTGCTTCTGGAGGAGATCGGGGATGAGGACGGGGGAGAAGGGATTGGAGCGAAGGGCCTCGTCTTTTAGGTAGCCCGTGGCCACGTCCAGGCGGAAGCCGTCGGCGCCCAGGCCGAGCCAGTAGCGCATGATGCCGCTGACTTCCTCCTTGACGCGCGGGTTCCGCCAATCGAACTCGGGCTGATTGGGAGTGAAGGTCCCGAGGTACCACTCGCCCGTCGCCGGATTGGGATGCCAGGCGCTCCGCTGCGTGAAGAGGCATTTCCAGTTGTTGGGTTTCCGCTTTCCCTTCATGGGCGCCCAGAGGTAGTAGCCGTGATAGGGCGACGCGCGCGATGCGCGGGCATCCTTGAACCAGGGATGCTCGTCCGAGCTGTGGTTCACGACGAGGTCGAGGATGACGCGGATGCCGCGCGCGTGCGCCTCCCGGACGAGTTCCGTGAAATCGTCGATCGTTCCGTACTCGGGGGCGATAGAGCGATAGTCGGAGATGTCGTAGCCGAAGTCGCGCTGCGGGGACGCGAAGAAGGGCGAGAACCAGATCGCGTCCACGCCCAGGCCGCCGCCCTTCCCGTCGTTGAGGTAGTCGAGCTTCTCGATGACGCCCCTGAGGTCCCCGACGCCGTCGCCGTTCGCGTCCCTGAAGGAGCGCGGATACAGCTGATAGAAAACCGCCTCTTCCCACCATCCGCCCATGCGAACCTCCGATTGAGAGCATAGCGTATCGGACTTTCCAGTCAAGCGGAATGCGACGGGGAACAGCGACTGTCAATAAAGTTCCCGCGTCGGCGCTTTTCGCGCCACGCCCCGCGCTACGGAGGCATCCATGCTACCCCCGCGCTCTCGTCGAAAGAGGCAAACGAGGCGAAATACGTGAAATAGGTCCGCGGAGAGCGCGGGTGCCGAGAGAAAACGCAACGGAGGGAATTGAAGTACTCTTCACCCGACCGACGATGCGTTTTCTTTCGGCAGGCCCCGCGCGGAGACGACGAGGGGGAGGCGCGTACCGTCGGCGGCCTCGCCCGAGAAGCCGCCGTCGAAAAGCGGGGAGGCGAAGCCCGCGCCGCGGAGGAGATCGGCCAGGAGACTGCGGCTCAGAGCGAAGAGCCGGGTATCGGCTTCCGCGGACGCGGCGCCCGCGGGAACGCCGTTATCGGAAAAGATGCGCGCGCGGAAAGTGAAGGGCTTGTTCACGCGGAGCCCGACGTAGCTCCGTTCGAAGAGGGCGCCTCCTCCGCGGAGCGGGGGGAGGCCGGTCAGGCCGAGCCGCGCGATCCTGTCGAAGTCGATGATCTGGAGCCCGATCGCGCCGCCGGGCCTGAGGAGACTCCGGAATCCCTCGAGCGCGGCGTTTATTTCCTCGGGACCGCTCAGGTGGGGGAGGGTGTTGCCGAGGCAGAGGACGGCGTCGAAGCTCCCGGGCTCGAAGGCTTTTCGCGCGTCACGGAGGTCGAGGCGTGTGAACGAGAGGCGTCCGCGCTCGGCCTTCGGAAGTGCCTTCCGCTTTTTCTGCGCCTGGGCGAGGAGTCCTTCATCCAGGTCGATGCCCTCCACGGAGCAGCCGCGCTCCGCGAGACGGACGGCGAGGCTCCCCGTCGCGCAGCCCGTCTCGAGGACGCGCGGGACCGGCGAGCCCCGCCCCCGAGCGAGCCCCTCGGCCCAGCACGCGGCCGCGGGGTCGAGGGGAAAGAAGTTGTCGTAGCGCTCGGCGAGGAGTCCGTAGAGATCCACCGCGGCGTCCTCAGGATTCCCAATCGAGGAGGCGGCGCTGGCCCGAGAGAGAACGTATTTCCGTGCAGTCCTGGCTCGCCTCTATCGTGCCCCGGTACGCGCCCGACGCATCGTAGACGGGGAAGTACCTGATGTGGACGAAGCGCCCGCCCATCTCGATCCAGAACTCCGCGCTCTTCTTTTCCTTTTTCTTAAAGGCCTCGAGGATGCGCTCCACCGTGGCCACGCTCTTCGGCGGATGGCAATTCCTGACGTCCCTCCCGATCACGGCCGGGCTCCGCGGGAAGACCCGGTGCTCGGATCCGGTGTAGTAGCGGACCTTGTCGTTCTCGTCGATGAAGGAGAGGTCGATGGGCACGGCCTTGAGCATGAGGTCGATCTGCGTTGGCGTGAGTTTTCCCACGGAGAGGTCGATGACCGCTTCCTCCGCGGGCCCGGGCGCTCCGCCCCCTTCCGCGTTCGCTCCCGCGAGGCGGGCGGAGCGGAAGGCGAGGGCGGGATCGTAGGCCGACCCGGGTTTCACGAAGGCGTAGCCGATCTCCTCTTCGCCGCCGCGAACGCGCGCCCAGTCCTCCTCCGAGAGCTTCCTCAATGCCGCGGGGAAGAGAATCTTCTCCTCCTTGAAGACCATGGACTTCACGTCCCTGAAGAGCGACCGCGCGGCGGAAGCGGCCACGGCGCCGATCTCGGATTCGTCGCCCGGGACCGCGAGGGCGGCGCGCGCGGCCCTGAGCTCCGTGCGGATCTCGTCGTCCTTGGACCACATGACCTTGGAGGGGCCCGTGAAGCCCTTTGCCTCGAGGAGGGGGAAGAGCTGGTTCTCCTTCCTCGTGAGGTGGACCTCCCACGTCGCGACCCGCTCGAGGGCCGCGGAGGCCGCTCCGCGGCTCCCGGGCTTTCCGCGCTCGAGGGCCTTGAAGGCCGCGGCGGCCTCCTTGATGGCGCGGGTCACGGCGGCGTTCTCGGCCTTGTAGGTGTGGACGGGATGGCCCGGCATCCGCGCGAGCCGCGCGGCGCGCTTGCCCGCGGTGCCGACCGGGGCCGCGGGACGCTCCAGCGCCTTCTCGAAGACCGCGGCGTGCACGTCGCAGAGCCGCTGGATCTCCTCCACCGGGAAGCCCTCGTCGATGAGGGACTGCTCCATCGCCGCGATCTCCGACGCGTCCACGCCCTTGATCATGCGCGCGAAGCGGTCGCGGGCGTCCTCCAGGGAGAGGCCGCCGTGGAGATCCTTGATGAGGCGCTTGAGATCCTCCTGCTTCTTTCCGTCCTGTCCCATGTATTCGCTCATCGAGGGCCTCCTTCGTCCGTGGAGCGTTCTCCGGAATCGCCGGGCCTCGCTCATGCCGGTATAGAGAATATACGGAAAAGAAGCCCTCCCTCGGTTGACGCCGGTCAAAAATAGCCGACGCGGGCCGTTCCGCCGCGGCTCGTGCTATACTGTCCCGGCGTCGCCCGAAACGGCGCCGTCTTCGATGAGGGGGCCGTTCGAATCCGCTCCTGCGGACGCGCTCCGTTAAAAAGGAGGAACGATGTCAAAAGAACGCGAAGCCTGGCTGCGCTCGGAGCTTCCCCGCCTCGTGGCGGAGGGCATCATCGACGAGGCGACGGCCGAGCGCCTCAGGGCCCGGTACCCGGGCGTGTCGGAGGGCGACGCGCGGAAGGCCCTCCTCACGGTCTTCGCCGGAATCGGCGCCTCCCTCATTTTCCTGGGCGTGATCGTCCTCATGGCCTTCAACTGGGACGCCATTCCCCGCGCCGTCCGCGTGGCCTGCGCCCTCGCCCCCCTCGCCCTGTCCTACGCCTTCGCCATCTGGGTCCACCTCAGGAAGTCCGACCGCGCCGCGTGGAGAGAGCCCGCGGCCCTCGCGGCCATCCTGGGCTTCACGGCCTGCGCCGGCCTCCTCTCGCAGATCTACCACTCGGGCGGCGCCGTGCAGGACCTCATTCTCCTCTCGTCCGTCTTCGCGCTCCCCTTCATCTACGTCCTCCGCTCCAACGCGGGCACCCTCGTCTACTTGGGCGCCGTCACCGGCTGGGCCGCCCTCGTCCAATGGGACGACGGGAACGCCCTCCTGTATTGGCCCCTCTTCGCCGCCATCCTCCCGCGCCTCGTCCTCGCCCTGCGCAAGGACCGTTACGGGAGCACGTCTGCCTACCTCGGCTGGATCGCCTCCTTGAGCCTCTTCGTCGGAATGGGCGTGAGCCTCGAGAAGACCCTGCCCGGGCTCTGGATCGTCGCCTACGCCGGGCTCTTCGCCTGTCTCCGCCTCGTCGGGATCCTCTGGTTCGACGACGCGCCCCGGCGCGGATCCGATCCCTTCGGTTCCGCGGGCTTCATCGGGGGCTACGTCCTCGCCTTCATGCTCACCTATTACTGGCCCTGGGAGGATGTGGGCTGGCAATTTATGCGGAGGGAAGCGGGCTACGAGGCCATCGCCGGCATCGCGGACTACGTCCTCTCGGGCGGCCTCATCGCCGGTTTCGGCGCCCTCGTCTTCCTCGCGGCGCGGAAGCGGCGCTTTTCCGCCCTGCCCGAGGCCGTCCTCGCCCTAGCCATCGTCGCATCCTATATCCTCGCCGCGTCTACGGGAGCGTCTTTCGAGGCTCAGCTCGGTATCCACCTCCTCCTCAACGCCTGCCTCCTCGGCGCGGGCATTTTCCGCGTGGTCCACGGCTACCGCGCGGGGAGCCTCGGCGAGATCAACCTCGGGACCCTCGTCCTCTGCACCCTCATCTGCCTGCGCTTCATCTTCGTCGAGGGCTTCTTCGAATTCATGATCGCGCGAGGGCTCATCCTCATCGGCCTGGGCGGGGCCTTCCTCGCGGGGAACCTCATCCTCTCCAAGAAGCTCGGAAAGGGGGCGCGCGCATGAAGCGGAAACTGATCCTCGGCGTCCTCATCGCCACGGCTGTGCTCGGCCTCGGTGTGAACGCCTTCATCATCGTCACGCGAGAGGTCGCCCTCGCGCGCGACTCCGTTTGGCGCTTCAGGATCGGAGGCTTCGACCCCCTGGATCCCTTCCGCGGCCGTTACGTGGAATTCACCGTGCCCGCCCTCGCGAGCCCCTCGCGCGAGGCGGACAAGGACTTCGTCAGGGAATTGAAGCCCGGCGAGGCCTTCTACGCGTTGCTCGAGCGCGGCCCCGACGGCTACGGCCGCATCGCCTCGCTCTCTTCATGGAAGCCCGACCGCGACGGGACCTGGCTTTCCATGCGCTTCGGGGACGACTGGATCCAGCCTCCCTTCACGCGCTACTACGTGAACGAGGACAAGGCGGACGCGCTCGACGAGCAGGTCCGGAAGAACCGCGACAAGGCCTACATCGAGGTGAAGATCTCGAACGGGGTGGGCGTCATCACCGGCCTCGGCTTCGAGGAATAAAGAGAAGAAGCGGGAGGAAAACCTTTCGGGAAAGGTTTTCCCCCCGCGCCCCCTTTTCCAAAGCCCGGAGACGGGGATAACGCGAAGGAGTTCCGCCCCATGAGCCCGCCCACGCGCTTGCCGCCCGCGCCCCGAATCGGTATCCTTTCCGAACCATGCGCGTCGAACGGCCATTAACGATCCGCGACCTCCTCGATCAATCCGCGGAGCGCTTCTCCGACCGCGACGCCCTCTGCTGGGCGGGCGGCAGGCGCCTCGGCTTCCACGAGGTCTCGCGCCTCTCGCTCTGCGCCGCCCTGGAGCTGGCCGAGCGCGGCGTCAAGCGCGGCGACCGCGTCGCCATCCT
Source organism: uncultured Spirochaetales bacterium (assembly GCA_964538705.1). GTDB lineage: Bacteria > Spirochaetota > Spirochaetia > Treponematales > JBGSOB01 > CAYNQK01. The sequence continues at coordinate 19,888 of CAZIEI010000042.1, forward strand.
CTCGGAATCGCGGCCGGAGTGGGGCGTGGCCTTCTTCGCCATCGCGGCCTCGGGCTGCGTGGCCGTCCCCGTCCTCCCCGACTTCCCCGCGCCCCAGGTCACGTCCATCATCAAGCACGCGGATTGCTCCGCGATCATCGTATCGCCCCGCCTCGAGGCGCGGCTCGAGGACGAGGCCCGTTCATCCGCGGCCGTCATCGGCATCGAGGCCTTCGTGCGGCCGCCCGAACGCGACGCGGCCGCGAACGATCTCCTCGCGGACCCCGTCCCCGTGAACTGGGACGCTTTCCGCCCTCCCGAGGAATCCGACCTCGCGTCCATCATCTACACCTCCGGAACCACAGGCAGGCCCAAGGGCGTCATGCTCGAGCACGGGGCCCTCGCCTTCGACGCCTGGGCCTCCTCGAGCGCCGCCCGCATACGGCCGAGCGACCGCTTCCTCTCCATCCTCCCCATGGCCCACTCCTACGAGTGCACCGTGGGCTTCCTCGCGCCCTTCCTCTTCGGGGCCTCGGTCCACTACCTCGACAAGCCGCCCTCCACCTCGGCCCTCCTTCCGGCGCTCGCCGCGGTGAAGCCGACCATGATGCTCTCCGTCCCCCTCGTCATAGAGAAGGTGGTGAGGAGCTCGGTCTTCCCCAAGATCGCCGCGATGCGCCTCCCCAAGCCGCGCTGGCTCAGAAATCTGTTCCTCGGGATGATAAACAGGATCGCCGGGAAGAAGCTCCTGCGTACCTTCGGCGGCAAGATACGTTTCTTCGGTATCGGCGGCTCGGCGCTCGCGCGGGACGTGGAGGACTTCCTCCGTTCCGCCCGCTTCCCCTACGCCTGCGGCTACGGCATGACGGAGGCCTCGCCGCTCGTGACCGGCGCGGGCCCCGAACGCACGCGGCCCTACTGCGTGGGCCCCGCGCTCCGCGGCGTGCGCGTGCGTATAGCTCCGCCCCTCGGACGCGACGGGGAGGGCGAGGTCCAGGTGTTCGGACGCAACGTCATGCGCGGCTACTACCGCGACGAGGCCCTGACGAAGGAGGCCTTCACCGGGGACGGATGGCTCAGGACCGGCGACCTCGGGACCCTCGACCGCGACGGATTCCTCCGGCTCCGCGGACGCTCCAAGACCATGATCCTCGGCCCCTCGGGGGAGAACGTCTATCCCGAGGAGATCGAGGCCCTCATCAACTCCTACGACTTCGTGGAGGAGTCCCTCGTGTACGCGGACGAGCGGCACGGTATCACCGCCCTCGTTAACCTCAAGAGCGAAGTGGCCGAGGGCATCGTGAAGGGCGCCGTGAACGCGGTGGACCGGCTCGAGGACGGGATCGAGCGCCTCGAGCGGGGCGCGGCCCACCTCCTCGAGCGGCTCCGCGACGGCGTCAACGCCCGCCTCGCCGCGTTCAGCCGCGTGAGGAAATTCGTCATACGCGAGGAACCCTTCGAGAAGACGCCGAGCAAGAAGATCAAGCGCGTCCCTCACCCCGGTTCCTCGGGCGCGCCGCCCGCCGCCCCGGGCGCGCCGCCCGCCGCCCCGGGCGCGCCGCCCGCCGCCCCGGGCGCCGGAGCCTGAATCGGCGTAATCCGCGGCGCAGCGGATTTTTCCGCGGATAAATCCTCGGGAAAAAAATCATTTGAATCGGCTCTCCCCGTCGGCTTAGAATTCCCCGGAGACTCAGGCTCGAGGAGGGACCCCATGCCGATGGAAGTGACGTTCCTGTTCATAGTACTGGGCGCCGCGGGCGCGCTCACCGTCCTGTTCAAGGCCATCTTCAAGTCCTCCGTGGTCTTCTTCATCTTCCTTTCGGTCGTCATAGACATCGTCGTCGTCGCCTACCTCGCCTTCTTCATCGGCGCTCGGGGGCTCGTCCACGTATTCTGGGCCACGCCCCTCGCGTCGCTCGTCATCGGCCTCTCCCTGGCCTTCATCTTCCGGACGCTCGCCAAGCCGCTTCGCGCCATCGGGGAGCTCCTCAAGGCCGTGGCGGAGGGGGAGGGCGACCTCTCGAAGCGCATCGACCTCCGAAGCAAGACCGAACTCGGCGCGCTCGCTGCCCACTTCAACGCCTTCTCCGAGACGCTAAGCGGGATGATCGGCGCGGTGAGGTCCTCCGTGACCGGCGCGTCGAGCGTGAGCCAGCGGCTCGCCACCGCGGCCGAGGAGGACGCCGCGGCGCTCGAGCAGATCACGGCGAACTCCGAGTCCGTGAGGAAACGCGTCGGGACGATGGACGGCGAGATATCCTCCGTCAACGCGGCGGTAGGGGAGTTCCAGGGCTTCCTCGAGTCGGCGGCGGCGAAGATATCGGAGCAGGCCGCCGAGATCGGCGAATCCTCCTCCTCGATCGAGGAGATGTCCGGCTCCATCAACAATATCTCTCGGACCGTAGAGGCCAAGCTCGCCGCCGCGCGGGAGCTCGCCGGCCTCGCCGACGAGGGCGGCGCGGCGATGGGCGAGTCC
>CAZIEI010000043.1:0-22120 GCA_964538705.1 uncultured Spirochaetales bacterium
CCACCGCGTACTGGGCGGTGAGGTTCACCACGGCGACGTCGGCGCCAGTCACTGATTCCATTTCTTCCGTGAGCTCGGAGTCGCCCGCAAAGTAGTACGTCGAGCCGCCCGCGCTGACCACGAAACCGACCCAGCCCATGGACCGTAAGTGGGTCGGATGGTTCCCCAGGTCGAGCTTCTCGGTGAACATGGGGACTGCCTTCACCGTCATGCCCTTCACCTTTACGGAATCGCCGGGTTTCACCGCCTTGACGCCCTTGATCCCGAGTTTCTGAAGCTGGAAAGCGCAGTCGGAGGTGCATACGACGACCGTGCCCTTCTTGAGGAGCTCATTAACGGTGCCGGGTGAGAAATGGTCGCCGTGCGAATGGGTGATGAGGATGATGTCCGCGTCAGGGAGCGCTTCCGCTCCCGGAATGCGCGCGGGGTCGATGTAGATGACGAGTCCGTCTCGCTCGAGCAACACCGAGGCCGATCCGAATTCGTGTTCTGCCGGAAGCCATGACAAGCCTGAGAGCGCCGATGCGGGATCCGAGGTGCCGGGACGGCCCGCCGCGGAACCATGTCCGCCCTTCGCGCATCCCGTCACGGCGGTCGCGAGCGCCAGTGTGGCGGCCATCGAGCAGGCCGCGCGGAAGAATCGCGTTCGATACATGGGTGCTCCTCCTTTTTTCCGCGTCGGCGACCGGCGGCCGACGCCTCATTGAGGAGCGATTATACCACGACTCTCACTTCATCGCGCGAAGGAGATCGACCGACATGGAGGAAAGGCCTTCCATCCTGGACGCGATCTGCTTGAGGGAATCGAGGACCTCCGCCACGTCGGCGTCGAGCTTGAGGAACGTGCTCTGCGAGCGCCCGGCGGCCTCCGCGGTGCTGTCGACGTCGGAGACGACGTTCTTTATCAAAGAACGGATGCGATCGGAGTTCGTCTTCGTCGATTCGGCGAGCTTCCGGATCTCGGACGCGATGACGCCGAAGCCTTTGCCGTTCGATCCGGCCCTGGCGGCTTCGATGGCCGCGTTGAGGCCGAGGAGATTCACGGTGGAGGCGATGTCGTCGATCAGCTCGACGAATTCGCCCATCTGCTTCATGCCCGCGGTGATCCTCTGGATCATGTCCTGGGTCGCGACGATGTCCTCCCTCGTCCGCGCGGCCGCCTCTCCCACGGATTTGACGGTGACCGCCCGCGCCTCCACGATCCTGGACACCTCCATCACCGACGAACCCATGGGCTTGGCGAGGCCCTCCACCGCGGCCGAACGGGCGGTCACCGCGGCCTCGGCGAACTTGGCCTTCCTGAAGAGCGCGATGTTCTGCACGTTGGAGCCGATCTGGTCGCTGATGAGCTTGTAGACCGATCCCTCGTCCGGGCCTCGCTCGAAGGCCGCGATGCCGAAGAAGGTCGACCCGAAGGTTATAGGCATCACCACGAGGGCGAAGGTCCTTCGCGGCAGGGCCTCCTCGGGCAGGAGCCCGATCGCGGGGTACGCGCGGCCGCCGAGCGAGGCCATGGCGTTCTCGCCGTCCCTGCGGGCCGCGTACAGCATGAAATCGCCGTTGACGGTCCATCCGTCGTTTTCGCGCACCTCCTCGGCGTCCGAGCGGAGCGCGAGATAGAACGTTCGTATGCCGAGCCGCTCGAGCTCGTTCGCGAGCGATTCGCCGAGCGCCTCGAAGGAATCGGAACCGCCGACCGTCTTGAACGCGTCGCTGATGTCTTCCTCGAATGACAGGATCTTGGACCGCTTCACCGTCGCCGTTCCGAAGGAAAGCGACGATACGAGTATCCTGAGCCTGCCCATGACGTTCTCGAACTCGATCGCGGCGTCGCACCCGTTTATGGCGGGGAGGAGGTCGGAGCGCACGACGGAGAAGTAATCCTGCCATTTCTCGAAGGATCCTTTGCACGCGAGGCATTCGTAGATCGCCTTCTCGGCCGCCTCGAAGAACTCCTTGAAGTCTCCCCTTCCGGCGCACCGGACGGCGGTCGTGGAAAGCGCGAGCATGGTGGCCTGGTTCTTAGGATCGACGGGCATGACCTGCGTGAGATCGGCCATGATTTCCTGCGGATCGGGCATCCGTTCCGGAGTCTTGGAGAGGCGCCCCCTGCCGGCGAGCTCCTGGGACATGGTCTCGCAGCCGCAAGAGCGCCTGAGCACCATACCCGTGGCGAGCGGCGCCGGAATGGGCGCGTCCTTCCCCGAGGAGATCTCAGTGACGTACTTCACCGCGGCGGCGGTCTGTTCCGGGAACGGCTGACGCACCGAGGTTACCGAGGGCGTCTCGGTGAGTCCCTCGAGGGTATCGTCGTAGCCCGATACGGATACGGCGTCAGGGACCTTGATGCCGCGCGCGATGAGTTCGCGCATCGCCCCGATGGCCATGTAATCGTTCGCCGCCATCACCGCGTCGAATTCGGCTTTGCGGACGTCGAGGAATTCCTTGATGGCCGCGGCTCCGCCGTTATACCAGAAATTCCCGTTATATATGAGCTTTTCGTCGATCCGGATCCCCCGCGCCGCCAGCGCGTCCCGGTAGGCAGCCAAGCGCTCCTCCGATTCCGATGAGCCGCGGGGCCCCGCGATGAAGGCGATGCGTTTCCTGCCGTGCGCCTCGACCATGTGCTCGACCATGCGCGAGATGCCCGACCGGTTCTCGATCGTGATCGTCGGAATCGACGCGGGAACGGGGCCGATCGACGCGCCGGGCCTGTCCACGAAACTCTTGAGGCAACGGGCGTACTCTTCCTTCGAGACGTACGATCCCAGGGTGGCGCCGGAGAGCAAGAAGGAGCCGATAAGCGGCGAATGCGCGAGCTCGTACACGGTATTGCTCGCCTTCGTGTCCGATTTGTCGCCGCGCAGCAGGGACTGCCCGACGAACGTGAAGATGCAGCGCCCCTGCGATACGGCTTCGCGTTCGGCCTCGTGCCAGAGGGTCTCCTGATAGCCGTGGAGGTAATCGAGGATGAACGCTATCCGCGAGGATGAATTCCGTTTTACGGACGTTTCGGGGGAGGCGGCGGTGCTCCGTTCCATTCCTAGACTCTAGGCGATCCCGTGCCTAATTTCAAGCTCGGGCCCGCCGAGGAGTTCCCGGAACGGATCCGCCCTCGTCACTTCGGCGCCGCGCCGAATACCCTCGCGAAGAAGCGGTGGACGCGGTGGAGCGCGCCGGCGTTCTCGAGGTGCATGAGGATGCATTGCCCCGCGACGCAGGGGATCCCGGCGGAGCGCGCCGCATCGAGGGCTTCCTGCGACTCGGCACCCTGCTGGATCCAGAGCCGCTCGAAGCCGGAGGCGGCCGCCTCGCGGACCACGCCGGCGGTGGCCGAGGGGCTCGTGAAGACGATCGCCGCCTTGGCCCTGCCCGAAAGCTCGGCGAGGCTCCGGTAGCACTTCTCCCCGCCGATGCTGTCCGCGGCGGGATTCACGGGAAATAGTTCGTACCCGCGCGCCTTCATCTCGTCGTAGGCGAGGTTCGAGAACGCCTGCCCGCTCCGCGACAGGCCCGCGACGGCCACTTTCCTCTCGGCGATGAACGCCTCGACGTCCGCCTTCGATGCCCTTGCCGTTTTCATCCCGCGCTCCTTTCGGCCGCGATGGGCCGCTTCCATCTGCCCGACGCCACGTACGACGCGAGGATGACGAGCGACGTCGCCGTAGCGACCGCCACGGCTAGGCCGATCCCGCGCATGCCCATGCCGAGCGCCCGCGAGAAAAACCAGGCGAGCGGCATCCTGAGGAGGATGGACGATACGAAGCTGTTCGCGAAAGTGACGTTCGTCCTTCCCGCGCCCACGAGGAGGCCCGAGAAACAGAACACGATCGAGGCTATGAGCGCGTCCGCGCTCAGGTAGCGGAGGTACTCCACCCCGACGCTCGCGACCTCGGGATCGTCCGAGAACAGCCCGATGATGGAGCGCGGGAACAGGTTGACGGCCGCGAACACCGCGAGGGCGACGGGCACGATGATCCTCAGGCCGGCGAACATCGTTCCCAGCGCCCGATCGTGCCTGCCCGCCCCGATGTTCTGCCCCGCCATGGATGACACCGCGCCGAGCATCGCGATGCCGGGGAGGATGGCGAAGCTGTTCACCTTGGCGCAGACGCCGGCGGCGGCGCTCGCCCTCACGCCGTAACGGTTGATGAGGAAGGTCAGGAATATGAACGAAACGTGGATGATGAGCTGCTGGAGGGCCATCGGGAGGCCGATGCCGAGGAGCCGTCCCAGTATGCGGCGGTCGATCCCGAGGGCGAACGGAAAGCCCTTCCGCGCGAGGTACGCGACGGCGAGGGCGAGGCTGAGCGCCTGGGAGGCGACGGTAGCCCAGGCGGCCCCGGCCGCACCCATGCGGAGGAAACCGACCATGAAAAGATCCAGGACGACGTTCGTCGCGGTGGCGATGGCGATGAAGGCGAAGGGGCGCTTCGAATCGCCGAGCCCCCGCATGACGGCGCTCAGCGCGTTGTACCCGAAGATGAAGACCGACCCCGTCATGCAGATCCTGAGGTAGTCGCGCGCCTGCGCCGCCGACTCGGCCGGCGTCCTGAGGAGGCGGACGATCTCCCCGGCGAGGAGGGTCATGGAAACGGTGACGACGGCCGCGATGAGGAGGCAGAGCCCCAGGGTGGTGGAGATGGCCGCGCGTTCGGAAGAGGGGTTCTTCGCCCCGTGCGCCTGGGCGACGAGCACCGTTCCGCCCGACACGATGCCGATGGCCGTATTGGTCACGAGGATGGTCACCTGCCCGCCGATGGAGACGCCCGAGAGCCCGGAGGCGTCGGTGAAGAGGCCCACGATGAGCATGTCGGCGACGTTGTACAGGGCTTGCAGGAGGGTGGAGGCCATGAGCGGGAGGGCGAAGGCGACGAGGTTCCTCGTCACCCCGCCCTCCGTGAGGTCCTTGGAGAGTTCCGCGGGCATGCCCCCTACTTCACTTCCTCGACGAAGGCGCCGAACACCCAGCCCCGGACGGGGGAGGTGATGAAGTACCAGTAGTCGGTGTCGGAGCCGATCGTCGAGGTCTCGGCGGTACGGGAAGCCGCGTCCATGAGCTCCCCGGCCTCGATGACCTTGACCACTTTCGCGCTCGTGGAGGGCGTCTCGCGGGCGTTGACGGGCTTGAGCGCCTTGAAGGTAGCGGCGTAGGAGACCTCGGCGGGCGCCGCGGCGCCGCTATCGGAGGCCGCGGCGGCCGAATCGCCCTCCACCTCGCGCCTCAGGGCGTCCACGAGGGAGGTCATGGCGGTATCGGAGTACTTGGTCCTGATCGTCTCGAGGATCTTCTTCTTCTGCTCCTTCTTGGGCATGCCCGCGGCGGCGCCGACGAGGAGGACGACGCTCACGTCCTGCGACCTCACGGACACGTCGGAGGAGAGGATGTATTTTTCCTTGTACATGTTCCAGGTGTCGCCCTCGTAGGCGGTGACCATGTAGAAATCGGGCTTGCCGGTCACGGGCCAGAGCGCCACGACGTTCCCGACGGGTAGGACGGTCGAGAGGACGGCCGTGTCCCGTGGCTGGGAGTAGAGCGTCGCCAGTTCGGCGCTCACGACGCCGAGGATGGGCTCCTTGGCGATGAGCGTCTCGATCACCCATCCCTGCTTCCCGTCCAGGGACACCTTCTGGAGGTTGTACTTCTTGCCCTTGTACGTTCCCTCAGAGGTCCCGCGCTCGAGGTCGAGCTCCTGGCCTCTCGTCAGGGTCTCCACGAAGGTCATGTTCTTGCCGTCCTTCATTTCCCAGAACTCGGCCATCTTCCAGATGACGACGGCCTTGCCCTTGAGGACCGCCTGGGCGGACAGCGCGGAAGCGCAGGCGAGAACGAGGATGACGATTAAGGCGATAGTCTTCTTCATGATCCTTTATGCTCCTTTTACGAGGGATGTCCCCTCAGTGTAACCCGTCTTCCGCGTCCGCGCAATCTTCCCGGCGGCTCATCCCCGCGTCACGGCCATGCCCCCGAGGATGCGCAAGGCGGAATCGATCCCCTCCGTTCCAAGGTAGAGCCTCCCGTCCGAGCCGTCGGGTGACGCGTGTCCGGCGTACTCGAAGGCGCTCCCGACCGGCGCGACGCCCAAGTCCACGAGGACGCGGTAGACGAGCGCCGGCTGGCCGCTCCCCTCGGTTCCGCCGGACCAGCCCGGCCCTCCCTCGACGGCGTCCCTCGGGTAAGCCGCGTTGAAGTCCGTGGAATGGTTCACCTCGAGGTAGACCCAGAAGCGCCTCATGCCTGCCGGCGGATCGAAGAAGGCGGCGAAGCGCCCCTTCGGCGATGCGCTCGTGAGGGCGTCGACGAGCGGCATATCCTTAGTGGGCAGGTACAGGCCGTCCGGATACCGTACGCCTCGCCGATGGCACCAGTACGGCAGGGCCTCCTTGCGGCGGTTGCCCTTATTGAAGACCCAGCCCTCTGTCGCGATCTTCCTGGTCGCGTACACCGTCCTCACGTATCGCCCGCCCTCGTCCTCGATCCAGATGGCGAACTGGGGCGCGTTCATCCTGAACGCGTTGAACCGGTGGAGCCACGCGGGACCCGGATCGATCCGGACCGCGAGCGTGCCCGATCCCGCGATGGCCTCGGGAGCCGCCGCCGAGGCCATCCCGCAGAGAAGCGCGCCGGCCATCACGAGAAACGGCCGCCGAGCGCGCGCCGCCCCCCTCGCCTTCGATTCCCTCTTCATGCCTTTCCTCCTTCGCGTCGATGTCCGTTCAATCGTCCTCGCCGCGAGCCAGGCCCGCTGCGAGCGAGACGGCGGCGTTCGCGATGCGTTCCCATCCCCCGTCGCTTCCGAGGTCGACGCCGTTGAAAACCGGCGCCCGGTCCGCGAGGAGGGAGAGGTAATAGATGCCGCCCACGATGATCGCCAGAGAGGCTTCGGCGTCGCGGTCCTCCCGCGTCCGCCCCGCGATCCAAGCCTGGACGCGGCGCCCGTTCTCCTCGATCCGCGCCATGACCCGCGAACCGAGGGGATTCCGTTCGGAGAGGAACCAGCGCAGGATCTCACGCCGTTCGGGCGAAGCGCGGAGGGACGCGATCTGTCCTCCGAGGAATTCGGCCGCGAGCGCCCGGGGATCCATGGAAGCGCGTTTCGCTTCATCGAGATCCGCGGACGACTCGCCGCCCCAGTAGTTGTTGCGGAGCGCCCAGGCCTCCACGAGCCCGTCGAGCCCGTCGAAGTACCGATAGACCAGGACTTTTGATACCCCCGCCTTGGCCGAGACCGCGTTGACGCCCAGTCCCTTGAATCCCTTTTCACGGACGATGTCGCCGACCGCGGCCATGAGGGCCCGTTCCGTCGCCTTTCGATCCTTGACCGTACGGTCCGATTCCGGAGATCGCTTCATGTCTCGAATGTAACTATACGGTTACATTAAATCAAGCCCCTTATCATTCAAGGCCCCCCTCATCGAATCCGCCCTCAGATATCGTGAAGAAATCAGGCCCGGTCATGCGGCGTCACGATTCGATTTTTCAAGCGCGATAAAATCCGGAAATGCCTTACAATAAGGACGATCGCCGGCGCGGCGAAGTCAGGATCGAGGAGGGAACCGGTCGGTGAAACGCAGACGGATCGGGCTGCAGACGTCCAGGATGGATTTCGGATACGGGGTGAGGGTGTGGCGCGGGGCGATCGCCGCCGCCGAGCGGCTCGACGCCGACCTCATCATCTTCCCCGGCAGAAACCTCGATACCCCCCACGGATTCGACTACCAGTATAACCGCGTCTTCCAGCTGATGAACGAGGAGAACCTCGACGCCCTCGTGCTCATGACCACCCTCGTCTGCAATTTCATCGACGGAGCGGCGCTCCGCGATTTCTGCGCCCGCCATTCCCGCATTCCCGCGGTCAGCGTGGGGCTCTCGGTACCGGGCATCCCCAGCATCGTCATCGACAACAGGGCGGGCGTCAGGAGCGAGATACGGCACGCGGCCGAGCGGCACGGCGCCCGGAGGATCGCCTACGTGCGGGGACCCGCGAACAACTGGGAGGCGAACGAGCGTTTCGCCGCGTACCGGGAGGAACTCGAGCGGCTCGGCATACCCTTCGATCCCCGCCTCGTCGCGCAGGGCGACTTCACGACCCACTCCGCCCGGCCCGCCGTGGAGTCCGTGCTCGAGCGTCTCGGGGGGCTCCCGGACGCGTTCATCTTCGCGAACGACGAGATGGCGATCAGGGGCATGGCCGTCCTGGGGGAAAAGGGCTACAGCGTGCCGGAGGACGTCGCCGTCGCGGGCTTCGACGACATCGAGGAGACGGCGAACCTCTCCGTCCCCATGACGACGGTCCGTCAGCCCCTCTTCGAGATGGGAAGGCTCGCGGTGGAGCGCCTCGGCGAGATGCTGGAGGGTAGGTCCGTCCCCGAGCTCGCCGTGCTCGAGACGGAACCCGTGATCCGGGCCTCATGCGGGTGCATCTTCCATTGCGTCGAGGAGATGCGCTCCATCGAGCGGCGGATCGACGAGTCGGGAACCGCCGCCGGTCCCGAGGTCGCCCTCGAGGCCCTCAAGGGATGCGAGCTCGTGCCGCCCGCCGCGATCTCCGCCCGGGAGGGCGCGATCGGCGAGGCGTACGCGCGGCTCGCGGAGGCGGGGCGTCCGGCCGCCGATACCGAGTCCGCGGTCCGGTGGTTCGCGGAGCGCATGCGCGCGGAGAGCCGGAGCGGGCTCGATCCCGGAGACTGGCGCTTCATCCTGCCCGCGTTCGCCGAGGCGATCGAGCGCTCGGCCGATGGGACGGACCGCATCGCCCTCGATCGCGCGGTCAGGACCTGGTCGCTCCTCTCCGCCGAGGCCTCCGCGCTGAGGCGCAACGCCATCGCCTTCGAGGAGAGCAGCGTCAACGCGGCCATGCGCGAGGTCCAATACGGGCTCTCGTCGATCATGAACCTCGACGACCTCGCGGAGATCCTCCGGACCCAGCTCCCTCGCATCGGCATCGACACGTTCTTCCTATCCCGGTTCGAATCGGAGTGGATGCACGCCCCACGTTCGGGATGGGACGTTCCCGGAAGGATCGAGTTCGTCACGGCCCTCGTCGACGGGACCGAGATCAAGCCCGCCGGGGACCGCGCGTACGGCTCGAACGCGCTCTTTCCGCCGGACGCGCTCCGGGGAGGCCCGCGTCGGACCCTCGCGGTATTCCCGCTCTTCTTCCGGGAAGCGCACCTCGGGACGATCGTCTACGGAGTCAAGCACAAGGACGGCCACGTCTACGAGAGCATGACGACGCAGATCGCCGGGGTCATCAAGACCGTCATGCTGTTCCAGGGCAAGGAGCGCGCGGAGGACAAGCTGAGGCAGGCCATGGCCGAGCTCGAGGGATACAACGAGCAGCTCAACTACCTCACGCTCACGGACGAACTGACCGAGCTCTACAACCGGCGCGGCTTCCTCAAGCTCGCCTCCCAGCAGCTCAGCATCGCCCGGCAGATGGGGAGGCGGGCCCTCCTCGTGTTCGGCGACCTCGACGGACTCAAGGCGATCAACGACACCCACGGCCACGAGGAGGGCGACCGAGCCATCAAGGCGGTCGCGGACGTCCTCAAGAAGACCTTCCGCGCCATGGACATCATCGCGCGCATGGGCGGCGACGAATTCACCGTCTTCGTCCCCAACGCCGACGAGAGCCACGTCGGCCTTTTCAACGCCAGGATCGAGCACCTCATCGCCGAGGAGAACGCCGCCGCGGAGCGCCCCTACGCCCTGTCGATGAGCGTGGGCTACGTGACCTGCCTCCCCGATACCCGACGCGGCCTCGACGACTATCTCCGCGAGGCCGACGCCCTCCTCTACGAAAAGAAAAAGGCCAAGCGGAAGGGCTGAGCCGGCCTAACGCCCGAAGCCGGCCTCGAGCCAGGCGATGACGTCGCGGGCCTCGTGCGCCGCGCTCCAGGCACCCTTCCTGCGCGCGCGACAGGCCGCGATGAATTCGTCGATCCCGCCGCCGCCGCCAGGGCCGGCCTGGTACGCGGCGAGGTCCCGCGCGGGGTCGGGAAACGGCACGGGCCCGAAAACCGAGGAGCCGCCGATGCGCGACGTCCATTCCTCGTAGGAGAGGAGTCCGTTCCCGACCTGGAACGACGCGCCACGCCCCCCTTCCCCGGGAGCCCAGAAGCGATTCGCGCGGAAATCGAGCGCGTCCGCGAGCCCCGGCTCCTCGAGGCGCGCGAAGACGCATCCCGCGGCCGGCTCGTGGAAAACGTTCCCGGAAACCTTGATGTTCTCCTTCTCGAAGGCCGCGTCCACCGTCAGGCCGAGTCCCCAGCGGTTGTTCCCCGCCTCGTTCTGTCCGTAGATGACGTTATCCGTAATAAGGACGTCTTTGACGCCGCCAACCACGGCGATGGCGTAAGTATTGTCCACCTCAGCGTGCGGGTTGTGGATGAAGAGATTGCCCCGGACGATACCGCCGTCCCAGTCCTGGACTTCGAGCCCCCAACCGAGCGTGCGGTTCGTCGGCCGCGAGCGACCGATTTCCGTGAGGACGTTCCCCTCCACGAGGACGCCCTTGAATTTATGCGGCGTCGCCACGTTCCCGCCCAGGCCGATCCCGATCTCGCCGTCGAAATAGAGGTTGCCCTGAAGCGCGATGTTCGGAGAGCTCCCCGCGAGCCCGAGGTTCGCCGTGAATTTATTCCCCATGCTCGAAGCCCGGAGAAAGAGATTGTCCCTGAAGGTGACGTCGCGGCAATCCGCGAAGTAGGTGTTGTGGTTGAACATCGTCGCTTCGCCCGGAAGTTCCACCGCGGGATTCCCGTCGTCGCGGTTGTACCATCCGTTATGGTCGAACACGCAGCCCTCGAGCCAGAAGCCGCGGACCATCGCGGCGTAGAGCCCCTGAGAATGGCCATTCGCCCTGTTCCCGCTATGGTTGTCCAGAAAGACCGAACGGCGGAACGCGATGTCCCGCATCGTCCCGCCGCCGTAGGCCTGCATGACGTTGCCGGAGAAACAACGGAACGAGACGTTCTCGATCAGTATCTTCCGCGTGATGCCGTCGCCGTCGGTGCCGTCGATCCCCGCGCCGCTTTCAGGCGGCATGGTTCCCGGCGGATAGTTGGCGGGATCGTGCAGGGGATCGTAGCAATCCAGGTCGGTGGCGGCCGCGTATTGGAGGCTGCCCCTATTCGAAGCCCGGATGACGGGCCAGTCCGGGCGCGGATGAAGTTCCGGCGTGGCTCCCTCTCCATACGCCCCGACGAGCGAGTATTCGGTCTCTCCCCTCCCCGAGCCGAGTTCGACGCCGACGCCCTCGAAAACCTCGCCGCGGCGGAACAAGATCCAATCAGGATGGCCCTCCCGCGCGAGCGCCCGCGCTCCTTCATACGTCGCGAACGCGAGGATCGGGCCCGATGGATGCATCGGATTCCCGCCCAGCTCCGCCTCGCCCGGGCCGTAAACCCGACCCGTCGCGTCGTTACCGGTCGACGCGGAGACGTAGAGGATTCTCGAGTCTGCCGCCGGCGTGAAGACGGTCCATCCCTCCGCATCCTGCGGGAGGCGGACGGGGTTCCTATAGACGTCGCACTCGGCGTAGGGAAGCGCGGTCCCGATGCGGAAGCCGCAAGCGGAAAACGCCGAGACGGCGAAGATGGCGGTCATGGAGAGGATGATGGCGCGCTTAAGCATGCTTCCCGGCCTCCAGCTCGATGATACCACGCCACTTCCGACCAACGGTAAAATTTTAACCTTCTACGACGGCAAGAAATCAAAGGGCGCGAGCCTTCAAGAGCGAATGCTCGACGAGCTCGAGTCGTACTTCAGCACTCCGGAAACCGTTCGGGGTCCCGGCCCGCTCATATCCATCGCGCCCGTCTCTCTCTATTCACTCCGACCATGCGCTCTCGATGTCAGTATGAATGAAATCCCCGCCCTTGAAGAGCAGCTCCTCGTTCAAGGTCTTGGCGAGCGCGTAGGCCGCGCAATCGCCGATGTTCAAGGAGGCTTTGTGCCTTCCCCTCCCGTACCGCCTCCACGCGTCGAGCGCTATTTCTGCCTGCCCCGCATCGAAGGGGATGACCTCGATATCGCAGGCGGCCATAAAGCGCGCGAAGCCTTTCGCGCCAGCCGTTCCCTTCCTCGCCTCAAGGACGACTGACGCTTCCAGGCGGTTCACCGCGCTCATGAACTTCCTTCCCGGCGATGAAAGCGCTCTGATGAAGGAGTCTCCGTCCTCCTCCTCGAGTAAAACCGAAGCGACGGCGGAGCTATCGACCACCATGGAAGAAACCTCCGTTCTCCCCATAACCGAGGATCTCGTCCTCGCTCCGCGGATCGATCGTCCTGGCCTTCCGGCACTCCTTGGCGATCGCCCTGAGCTTCTTCTCCCTTGACGCCGCGGCGGCATCCTGCCCGCCAAGCTTTGCCTCAAGCGCGCTTTTGATTACCTCCGTCATCCCCTCCCCCGTCCTCCGGGAGAGCTCCCATCTGCTCCACCTCCGCGCTCCGAATGCTTAACGCCATCGCACCCTCCGTATATACATAATATATTCCGCATATACGTAATTAGCAAGCCATTGACGGGCTTAAGCGGCCCACAAGATCGATTTGCGGCCCTAAGCAGGGCCTCTTATAATAGGACCATGCACAAGCGATCATCGAGGATATTCCTTTCAATTGCCCTGCTCCTCGCCCTTGCTTCAACCGCGGGATTCGCCGAGGAGCCGTTTTTCTGGAAATTCTCCGACGGCCTCGACCCCGCGGTCTGGATCGTCGCCGATAACACCTTCCCGGGGAGCGCGAGCGCCTTCATCCCGGAGGACGCGAACATCGTCGACGGGAAGCTCAGGCTTTCCATCCGCAAGCTGAAAGCGAAGCGCCATGACCGAAAGTACAGCGGGGCGACAATCCAGAGCATCCGCTACTTCGGCTACGGGACTTTCACCGTCCGCATGCGCGCGCCCATCGCATCCGGGACCACGGGCACCTTCTTCCTCATGAACAAATGGGAGCCTGGCAATTGGTTCCACAAGGAGATCGATATCGAGCTCCTCGGGAAATCCTGCAGCGCCGTGCAGTTCAACGTCCACCGCTTTTACGCGGAATCGGGCTCGGCCGTCGGCAAACCCCTCATTTTCAACACGCCCTTCGACTACGGCGCTGATTTCCACGAGTATTCCATCCGCTGGACGAAAGACCGCATCGACTTCTTTGTCGACGGCGTCCTCGTCCACAGCTACGAAGAGAATATACCGGACGAGCCCCTCTCCATCCTCTTGAACCACTGGGCCGCCGACCCCGACTCCGACTGGGCAGGCAACTGGCTCGGCCCCCTCGAAGACCGAGATCTCCCCTCCATCGTCGAATACGACTGGATCCGCTTCGATCCCGAATAACGTAACCCGCGTATAAGCACGGATCTTCATCCTCCTCGGGGATGAATGAGGGGGGCCGGGGGAGATGGCAAGCCGCGCTAGCGGCGCGTTCAACCCAATACCCATAACCCAACACACAGCTAAGCTGGGTGAGAGAAGGGGGCTTGTTACACTACGCGCCGTCTACAAAAAATGTGCGGGTGACGGGAAAAAACGCGCTGAACGATTCGTTCGCGTTCAGGATCAAGGCGAACGCCAAGTGAAGCGTGTTTTTTCCCGTCAGGCCCCGCATTTCGATGATGATGCGACGCGGACGGTAAACGTTTGCCCCCTTCTCTTTCCCCCGGTTCTCTTGACCGCGATTCCCCGCGGAGGTATGATGAGCCGACCGCATGACTGACGCCGCGAGGGGAGAACCCCTGGGAAGTGCGGTCTCCGGACGACGAGCGTTTCCGCCAGGCAGAAGGCCATAGGCCTTCTGCTAAGTCGAACGCCTCCGGCGTTCGTCAAGCCGCGCGTCTGGGCAGAATCGATTCTGGCCGGGACGCTTTTTTTATCCCCGGCGAAGGAGAGACCGTGATGGACGCACTCAAAAAGCAGGACCCCGAGGTCTACGCGATCATCAAGGACGAGGAAGCCTACGAGCGCGACACCGTCCGCCTCATCGCGAGCGAGAACTACGTCTCGCGCGCGGTCATGGAGGCCACCGGCTCCGTGCTGGCCAACAAGTACTCCGAGGGCTACCCCGGCGCGCGCTACTACCAGGGCCAGGTCAACATCGACAGGATGGAGAACCTCGCCATCGAGCGCGCCAAGAAGCTCTTCGGCGCCGAACACGCCAACGTGCAGTCCTACTCCGGATCGCCAGCCAACCTCGCCGTCTACCTCGCCTTCGCAAAGCCCGGGGACACCGTCCTGGGCCTCAACCTCTCGCACGGCGGCCACCTTACGCACGGCTCCAAAGCGAGCGCCACCGGCAAGTGGTTCAACGTCCTCCACTACAACTTGGACGAGAAGACCGGGCTCATCGACTACGACCAGGTGGCTTCCCTCGCGCGCGAGCACAAGCCCAAGATCATCATCGCCGGCCACTCGGCCTACTCGCGCCTCCTGGACTTCAAGCGCTTCCGCGACATCTCTGACGAAGTGGGCGCCATCCTCTTCGTCGACATGGCGCACTTCGCGGGCCTCGTGGCGGGCGGCGCGCACCCGAGCCCCGTTCCCTACGCGGACGTGGTGACCACCACCACGCACAAGACCCTCCGCGGCCCGCGCGGCGCCATGATCCTCTGCAAGGAAGCCCACGCCAAGGCCATCGACAAAGCAGTCTTCCCAGGCATGCAGGGCGGACCGCACAACCACACCACTGCGGCCATCGCCGTCGCCCTGGGCGAAGCGCTCAAGCCTGATTTCAGAACCTACGCGCACCAGATCGTCGCCAACGCCAAGGCCCTCGCCGCCGAGCTCGTGAAGCGCGGTTTCACCATCATCTCGGGCGGCACTGACAACCACCTCATGCTCATCGACCTGACGAGCAAGAACATCACCGGGAAGGAAGCCGCCGTGGCCCTCGAGAAGGCTGGCATCGTTCTCAACTACAACACCGTTCCGGGCGAGAAGCGCAAGCCCTCCGATCCCTCCGGCATCCGCCTGGGCACGCCCTCGGTCACGAGCCGCGGCATGAAGGAACCGGAGATGGTCAGGATCGCCGCCTGGATGGACGAGGCCGTGAAGAACTGGAAGGACGAGGCCGTCCTCGCGCGCATCGCGGGCGAAGTGAAGGCCCTGTGCGCCAAGTTCCCCGCGCCTGGGCTCGAGCTCGTTTAAGAGAGGAAAAAAGGAGAAGGGCTGGCGTCAGCAGAGCTGACGAATGCTCTTCTCCTTTCAATCCTTATCCTTGGGGCCTGAGGAACCTAGCGAAGCCGAAGGCGTAGCGTTAGGCTCTGGGGGCATAGGTGAACGTTGCACCCTTGAACCTACCCCTGCCTGTTTTCTTCAACCATCCTTCTTCAAGTCCTTCAGAAACTCAGATGACCTTCCGCCGCTCGTTACGAGGAGGAAATCCCTCGCTCGCGTGCAGGCGACATAGAGGAGCTGCCTCTCGGTATTGAACGCGTCTTCCAGATCAGCGGCATCAGTCAAGGCATCTATCCGTTCTTGAGACGGAATGATTTCATCATCGCACGCCATCACCGCCACCGCCCTGAATTCCAGGCCTTTGGCGAGGTGCATCGTGCAGAGCGATAGTTTCCTTTGAACGAGAACGACGTTATCATCCAGGACGGTAAAGGCCAGACCGCTGTCCACAGCCGCTTGATGCGCCCGTCCGATTTCATTTTCCGACCTAATGCAGAGGCACATCTCATGGGGCTCAACGCCCTTTACGGCAAGGTCCTTTATCCACTCGGAAACCTTATGCTCTTCTTCTTCCTGGCTCGCGCATTCAACCACTTCGGGAACCGGGCCATTGAAGAGCGATATCGTCGAATCTCTCATCTCGATATTCCCATCGATATCGCTTGTTTCCTTGCCGAGAAGCAGGTCCGCCCGTGACCGGATTTGGTGGGACGTACGGTAATTGACATGGAGGGTACGGCATCGTCCTTGCAAATCGATTCCGAGCGCCTTCCAGGAAAAAGCCTGCCGGAATATACGCTGCCCAGTGTCACCCGCGAAAAAAAGCCTGTTAGGCTCCTTTGCTCCGAAGGCCGCGAGGAAATGGAGCTGCGCGATGCCGATATCCTGGGCTTCATCGATTACGACATTATCGTACGGCGGATACTTTCTTTTCCCTATTTCTTCAGCAAGGTAATGGAATAATCCGGAACTTGTAATATACCCACGGCTTTCCAGTTCATTCCGGGTTCGAGAAAATATCTCCCATAGAATACGCCTTTGCGTTTCGGGCAATCTCGTTTTACGCCCGAGGCGGGCAATATCGCGGTACTGCTCCCAAGACATAATGTTCCATGCGTCAAAGACCTCATCCCATTCGCTTTTTAGGAATGACAGATTAAATGAATGCCCCGGGACCGCTTTCGCGGAAGCCTGGATCAACATCATGAGCTCGTTTTCATCGATAATGCTGGCATCCTGATTTTGCTGATTAAAGAGTATTTGCCCCAGCGCCTCCATGGACAGGACATCGATACGCTCGCCGAGCCGCGGCTCGGATACGATGAGCCTTTTTAATTTATCACGCAGGGCGCTCGCCAAGGCGTTCGAGAACGTAGCCAACAATACACGGTTTTCAGGGAATCTCTTGGCAAGCGAAACAGCCCTATGGAGGGCGACGATCGTTTTACCCGTTCCGGCTGAACCAGATACGCGCGCCGGACCGGGGAAGTCCTTATCCACCAATTCACGCTGGTCAGGATGGAGGAACGTGATCCATCGGTCCCAGGGCGACTCAAGGGCCCGCTCCAATTCTTCGCTCGTACCGAGGATGCGGAATCGGCGCTGAGCGGCAGGATGCTCGAATGGACTCGTATATGAAGCCGCGGCTTCACGGACGAGCGGCGTGGCACCCGTAGCAGCGGATAATACCGCTTCGGCGGCCTCCATCGGTAAATGGTCGGCGATATCGAGGATGCTATCTTCGGTCGCGGCCTTGATATCAGCGAGCCATTCTAGCGGTACGCCCCAGCCGAGAATGACTTCATCGCTAAATGATGTGAAAACTAAGGGCTTTACGGTACCAGCGCCCTCGGTTTTCATCGTTTCGACGTATATGGGAACGGTTATTTCCTTGACGGTCTCGCGTATTTCAACTATCTGGGCGGCGCCGGTATTGGGATGCGTTTCGATTTTTCTTCGTTCCGCCCATGCGTAGGCTTTATCATGATGGTCAACATAGCAGAGCATGAGGCTCTCATTCGTCTTGTGCACGATGATCCGGATATCGCTCGAAACCCGTACGGACCAGAAGCCTTTGTCGCGCGCGCTATCAATCTTATGGAAGCTATGGCCAGGGTTGGCTGGATTGACTTGGAGATCGAAGGATGTGGTTTTGATGAGTTTTTGTTCTTCCGTAGCGAGGCGAGCGAGGCTGTCGGTGAAAGTAGATGACAGGATGAAGGTCATGATTTTTTCCCTAAGATAATATTGATGTTATTCTGTATATCACTAACAGCCAGACCAGATCCTTTTCCCTCTTCTGTTATCAACAATGTTCCATTTTTACCACGACCTTCAGACAGTGGTAAAATATCATTTTTCCTATATGCATCGAGTTTTCGTTGCCAACGCTCTCTATATTGCGGATTATCCATCATTCCATTATGTTCCCAATACCATCGAATACCACTATCATCATCGACAATAGTAAAATCCGGATATCTTTCTACACCAGATAACTTTATAGGCTGCTCATACTGATAATCAATGCCCGCATGATTTAATTTATCCGCAATAATCCATTCTGATTTAGACCTAACCAATTCGCCTCTACTTGTTCGATAAATCAGGTTCTCGTCAAGGAAGATACTTCTATTTTTTACCCTAACCTCAACTGGTCGTGACTGAGAGAAAAGATTAGTCATCCTTCGTGCAATTTCTGAGTACGAATCGCTTGAATAAGATTCCAAACAAGAAAAATCCCCCTGATGTAAAATAATCAATTTATCTTTATGCCTGGTTAATGCAGTATACAGTAATTCCCGGGATAATACACGGCAAGGATTTGGAATAATCAAGAAGCAAATCCCGAACTCACTACCCTGAGTCTTATGTACCGTTAATGCATATGCGAGTTCAAGCGGCGGAGTACTTTCTTGCCCATCAAATTCCCATTTTTTATATTGATACGTGAATCCAGGTTGACTAGCGTACTCAACTTCGACATCCACAGGAAAATGGTTTCTCGCTTTTGTTTTTCTATGTCCAACAACAACGCCAATATCTCCATTTGCAACATAAGAATCATCTTTCTTGGGAAATACATATCTATCGCCTTTGTTGCGGATATTTATTACTTTATCTCCATAAATAATTTCTTCCGGCCCCATTGGATTTGGAATGACTCTACTAAAGCCAGAAACATTTGCCATTTCTATAGTTTTCTTTCGAAATTGCTTTTGGATAAGTCTATTGATTGCTAGTACACCGATCTGCCCTGACCGTATAGGAGACAATATCTGCCAGTCTTCTATTTTTTCTGCAGCTCCAGCCCTATCACCATATCGGTTATTGAAGAATACATTAGTTTTCTCATTATATTCAGAAACGTTCGCACCAAGAATAGTTTCGAAGCCAATTTCATCATCTTCCGAGTCAATGCTTAAGTGAGAGACTATTTCTTTTTTTAGCATAGCATGAAGTTGCTCAGGTTTATCCCAACGCCTAAGCGTGATGTACTCAGTGGCCTCATTTTTTACTTCACTCCAAACTTCATCAGCTCCTGCATCTAGCGCATTACCGCAAAACATACTCGCTAGCAATACATCCGTTCGTACGTTTTCATTGAATTGCTGTTGCCTCATCGAAATAGTCAACTCGGCGTAATTGGAAGCAACCCGCGGGAAACTAATATTAATCCGATCGGGCTTTAGTCTATTTACAATATCTACATATGGTCTTCCTGCCCCAATAGGAGGAAGCTGTTTCGGATCTCCTACAAGGACATATCTTTCTACACCTTTTAGTGCATCAAATAGAGCAGCCAATTGCTCTTCAGTCAACATTGAGCATTCATCAATTATTACAGTTTTATGAGCGGAGGCCCTAGGAGCATCATGATTTAAAAAATAACGCCCTGTATTACCATCATATCGTTTCAAACCAAGCAAAAATTGTGCAATCGTTTTCCCTTGCCCGCTCAACCCAGTAGTATATTCCAACCTAACTCTTGCCTTACCAGTAGGAGCGAGTATCAATATACCCCCTCGATTAACGTCATCTATACTACAGAGTGCTTTTAAGAGCGTGCTTTTCCCTGTTCCAGCAGATCCAACCAATACAGATATTCTGGATCTATATATTTCGGATAGAGCAGCAGCCTTTTCCCTGCGTGCTTTTTCATCTTCAGAGGATATTTTTACTATCCTTTTTTCGCCATCAATTGCACTGTTAACTAAATCAATCCATGCATATTCACCAGTATGGGAGGCGCCTTTAATTCGTTTTTCAATGGTTTCTAGTATTGTTTTACCTATTTCCACATAATTGCCCAGCTGATAATAATGTTTACCTGATTCATCTTTTATTCGAAAAATTACTGGCTCTAAATACTGGATAATAACATTTAGGGTGTCTGCGTCTATGGGGCAATCAGGCTGTAAAGGTTCATCACGTATTCGGTTTATTAACCAGTCTTCAGGCAATATCGTATGACCTTCACTTGCCGCTGCCTCAAGCGCCTGTATTATTAGTGCCCGCACCCGCCGTTTATCTATGGCCTCATGAATTGCGCTCGGCTCGGGCAATGGATGCAGCTCACGAAGTGATTTTGGCGGGAACATTCCTCGATCAACAATAGAAAAAGCAATCGGGTCAACTTGATATCGATCAAGTTCATATATTAAATAGGGATTAACTAGAATTGCAGAATCATCTATTGAAATGCCAGCTCTAGACCTCTCCGTCCCCTGATACCAGCGCGTGGCCTGATCGTTCGATAGACAAAACCTAGATAAGAGCATAAGCAATTTTCGCCTATCATCAGGCAATTTTTCCCATTTAGCCTTTTGAATTTCGCCCAATCCATCACGTAGATATTCAGGAAGTGATTCTGGCTTTTCTAGAACAGAGGCGAATTTTTTCCATATATCGATTGGCTTTTCAACGTCACCGGTGAGATACCATGCAAGAAGATTTCCATGCGGTATTCCAAATGCGTTCAAAGCAGCTCCAATACCCGGGAAAGCCCCTCTTGCATACCATAAACGATTAAGCTCTTTATCAATCCAACCAAAGTATTGTTCCCAAGGTCCGTCTAAATGTACACGGATATGTTTTATAGCCTTTTCAATGGATAGCAATGAGGCAATTGCGCCATCTTGGGATATCAACTCACTTCCATATGAATATTGCTCGAAATAATCATCTGGCGAGAACGCCACGCATTCGCCAATATTTACATTATCATCCTTTTCAGATAGCTCAAGTAATTCAGAATAAGGCAATAGGAAGCCTTCACCCGAATCAGGACGAATCGAATGCTCGATATTCCTTTCCCACAAATAACCTGATATTTTATTTGCCGGTCGTTTACCACTTTTATACAAATATTCCGTCAGTTCGCCGATGGTTTTAATTCTCCCAACTCCAATAATGACTCTTCTAGCATCATCCAAAAGTGGAGTCCTTTTTGCATAGAAAAAAACCAATGAAACATTTGGTTTTATAGCACTAGAAAAAGTATCCAATATAACTCGTTGATTAACACCTTCTTGGATCCAGGTTTTCTTATCTTTTTTCCATCCTTTATTTTGGCTTAAATCGGGTTCCCGTTCTTCTTGATAGTCGAATCTCAGATCATCAACTTTACTTGGAATGTTATTTCTTGCATTACCTTCAATTTGCTCTCGAAGCATCCATCGAAATGGAACAACTGCCGCAGAATAGGCTGGAATTGTATAGGGTGTTGCATCGAAATGCCCATGCGTTTCTTCTGCCTTCTCTGAATATGGATGCAATTTCGTCATGGATTGAGAGAATGGAGCCATAATAGTCGCATGCTCCTGGATACAAGGCGGATATCTATCTTGCGTTAGCCCTTGGATTGATTCTCCGGCGATAGATGTCTCAATAGCATCATCACGATTGGATGAAATTCTCTTCAGAATCGTGCAACTGGTATTATTACAAGGGTTTTTGCATATTGATCCATTCCATTTACTATCATGCCAGGGAACTCTGACGGTTAAGTGATGGACCGGTAGTTGCCTAGCTCCCTCTATCATCGCTCCTCCTACGCCTTATACACCTTCATCACCTCATCCCCCAGGTGATTGATCACCTTGACAGCAATCCTCCCCGACTTGGGTTTATCAAAAGGCCTGGAAACTGCGCTGTTAAGGCTCGCCCAAGCCTCCGCATTGATCTCGGCCTTCAGGGTCGTCTTGAGCGATCCATAAGGATCTCCCGCCCCCAGGAAGTAAGCCTGACGCACGAAGAACGATTCTTCGTTGTAGTCCGTATCCACGAACCAGCAGGCAATGCCCTCCGGGCCGTCCGATCGAACTTCCCCGCTTGCGGGATGGAAGACGTCTACGCCCTTCACCTCGACCTTGATCTGCCCGCCCGGCGCTTCTTGGATCTCGATATCCGGCTCACCGAAGATGACGAAGAGATTCCCCTTGCCGTTGTTGCGCAGGTCATCCGCCATGTGGAGGTCGGCGTTCATTCGAGCCTTGAGGACGGGAACCCGTCCCAGCTTGTCGAACTCGGTGGAGTGGGCGTCGTAGTTGAAGGCGCAGGCGATGAGGACGTCGAAGCCCGAGTCCGCCGCTTCGCGCGCCGCTTCCACCAAGTCCGGACGGGACACCGTTCCGAATTCAGGGCCGATGAAGACACCGGCGCGCTTATCTTCGTAGCGGCCTTCCGCGCACACGAACTTCCCCGGCCAGGGGGTCAGAGAAGTGAAGACGATCTTGTCGTCCTTGTGGGCTTGCTGAACGCCGGCCGTCTTCAGGTTTTCCAGGATCATGGAGGCGAAGTCGCGCTCGCCGTAGGCTCCCGCCGGATCTTTCACGCTCTCGAGCAGCTTGTCGTTTTCATCCATCACCATGACGCGGTGGGGAGAAAGGCTCTCCACGGTAAAGGGACCGGACACGCGGACCTTCTTCTTGTCCTCGTA
>CAZIEI010000044.1:0-21369 GCA_964538705.1 uncultured Spirochaetales bacterium
TGCTCCAACAGGTATTCGCTCACCTTAGTAATGCGCTCGGCTGCCATCATGGCCTTTTCACGGTCGATGGCTGGAACTTCCGCGTCAACCACATCATCCTTCATTTTGATGGTATTGACGTAATCTACCCTGAAAGGCAGCACATTGCCGTCGTTGATGGCATCCACGATGGTGTAGGTGTGCAGTTTCTCGCCGAAGGCCTGCTGCGTGGTGGACAGCACCGGATTGTATCCCCTGCCCGCGTTGGCGGCGAAGATCGGCGAAAGCGATGCTGTTCAGGGCCGATTGGGCGCGCGCGTAGCAGTAGGACGCGAGGAGGTTGGAGATCAGGACCACGAGCTGGCCGGGCGTGAACGCTTCGAGGAACCGCCCCTGCACGGCCTTCATGACCAGGAACCCGAGCGCGAAGCCCGCGGAGTTCAGGGCCAGCACGATGCTGGAGAACCGGAGCATCCGCGTCCGGGTGCGCTCGAGGAGCTCGGGCGGAAGGGTTTCGCCCGCTTCCAAGCGCCGCTGGACCCGCTGGATGGGAAGGGCGCTGAGGTAGAGCATAGCGCCGAAGACGATGATGAGGGGGATCACGATCGTCCCCATGAACGCCGCGACCGAGGGCACGAGCAGGGTGAAGTCCGTCATGCCGAGGATGACGGCGTCGCGGACGTAGCACAGGATCTGCATGAGGAGGTACACGAGGAAGATCATGACGGCGGAATTGAGGGTGACGCGGAGCGCGAGCCGTGAACGCTTCATGGATGAAACTATATCAGAGCGCGGACGGACGCGAAAGCACGGATAGACGAGGGCGACGATGCAGGCTGGAATTGTCGGATAGGGCCGAGGCGTCGGATACGGACGCGCTTCAGGCTCTTAGGCGAGAACGGCCCACTGGACGCCGCGCCCCCCTTATCGCTTCCGGGATGAGGGGGGGCGCGGGCCCGCTCGGGCCCCCGCCAGGGGAGAAGGACGGGAGTCCTTTTCCCCTCTTCCTATATCCTGTCCAGGCTTCGTCCTATGTCGGCAATGATGTCCCCGACGTCCTCGAGGCCGATGGAGAGGCGCACGAGGTCGGGCGTGAGTCCGCCCTCGCGCTGCTGCTCCTCGGTGAGCTGGGAGTGCGAGGTGCTCGCGGGATGGAGGGCGAGGGACTTCGCGTCGCCTACGTTGGCGAGGTGCGAGAGGAGTTGGAGGCCATCGATGAACTTCTCGCCGGCGGCCCTGCCGCCCTTCACGCCGAAGACCACCATGCCGCCCGAGCCCTTTTTGAAGTACTTCGTCGCCATCTGATAGGAGGGATCCGAGGGAAGGCCGGGGTAGCGGACCCAAGCGACCTTGGGATGGGACTTCAGGAACTCGGCGACCTTGAGGGCGTTCTCCGAGTGGCGCGGCATCCTCAGCGTGAGCGTCTCGATGCCCTGGAGGAAGATCCACGCGTTGTCCGGCGAGAGGCAGGCGCCGAGGTTCCTGAGGGGCACTGTCCTGAAGCGGAGGGCGAAGGCGATCTTCCTGAGTTCGGGCGGAAGGTCGATGGCCCAGCGGAGGCCGTGGTAGTTCTTGTCGGGCTGGGTATAGAGCGAGAACTTGGGATCGGACCAGTCGAAGGTCCCGGCGTCCGTGACGATGCCGCCGATGGCCGTGCCGTGCCCGCCGAGCCACTTGGTGAGAGAGTTCACCACCACGTCCGCCCCGTGCTCGATAGTCCTGAGAAGGTAGGGCGTGGTGAACGTCCCGTCCACGATGAGGGGTACTTTATGCTTCTTGGCGATTGCGGAGATGGCGGCGATGTCCGCCACGTCGAGGACGGGGTTGCCGATGGTCTCCGCGTAGAGCGCGCGGGTTTTGGGCGTCACGAGCCTGTCGAAGCTCGCGGGGTCCTTGGCGTCAGCGAACTTCACGGTGATCCCGAGGTCGGGGAGGATGGCGTCGAACATCGTGTAGGTGCCGCCGTAGAGATTCGATGCCGATACGATCTCGTCGCCCGCCTTGGCCACGTTGATGATCGCGTAGAAGATCGCGCTTGTGCCCGAGGCCACCGCCACGCTTGCGGCGCCGCCCTCGAGTTCCGTGACGCGGTTCTCCAGGACCTCGTTGGTGGGGTTCCCGAGCCGCGAGTAGATGTTCCCGAACTCCTTGAGAGCGAAGAGGTTCGCGGCGTGTTCCGCGCTCTTGAACACGAAGGAGCTCGTCCGGTAGACGGGCACGCCCCTCGAAAGTGTGGTGGGATCTGGTGACTGGCCTCCGTGCAGGGCCGCCGTGGCGAATGCTCGCTTATTGTCCGCCATGTCTGTCCTCCTCGCGCGTTCGCCGCGCGTTTCCTGTTCGCGGCCCCGGGCTCAGGCGAAGGCGCCTCCGCCCGGGGACCGCTACGCCTGTTGCTCGAAGAGCCAGGTCGAGAGATAGCGTTCCCCGTTGTCGGGGATGATGGCCACGATGTTCTTGCCTGCGTTCTCCGGGCGTTCGGCGATCCGCGCCGCGGCCCAGAGCGCCGCGCCAGAGGAGATGCCGACGAGGATGCCCTCCTCGCGTGCGATCCGGCGCGCCGTCTCTCCGGCGTCCGCGTCCTTCACCTTGACCACCTCGTCGATGATCTTGACGTTGAGCACTTCCGGGATGAATCCCGCGCCGAGGCCCTGGAGCTTGTGCTGACCGGGCTGACCGCCTGAGAGCACGGGCGAGCCCTCGGGTTCCACTGCGACGATCCTGACCGAGGGCTTCCTCGCTTTGAGCACCTCCCCGATGCCGGTGATCGTGCCCCCCGTGCCCACGCCGGCGACGAGGATATCGACCTTCCCTTCCGTGTCGTTCCAGATCTCGATGGCGGTGGTGTGCCTATGGATCTCCGGATTGGCGGGATTGGCGAACTGCATGGGCATGTAGTACCGGGGATCGGAGGCAGCGAGCTCCTCCGCTTTGGCGATGGCGCCCTTCATCCCCTTGGCGCCCTCCGTGAGTACGATCTCCGCGCCGTAGGCGAGGAGGAGCTTCCGCCGCTCGACGGACATCGTGTCCGGCATGGTGAGGACGATCTTGTAGCCCTTAGCGGCCGCTACCGCGGCAAGGGCGATGCCGGTATTGCCCGAGGTGGGTTCCACGATCACCGACTCCGGCTTGAGCTTCCCCGAGCGCTCGGCCGCCTCGATCATGGAGAGGCCGATCCGGTCCTTCACGCTCCCATAGGGATTCTTGGACTCGAGCTTGGCGTAGATGGCCGCGCTCCCCGGGGCAGCGAGCCGCCTCACTCGCACCAACGGCGTACCGCCGATCAGGTCCGTTATGGAATCGTACGCTTTCATGCGCGCCTCCTTCCCTTTCTGCTAGATGTAGTCGGCGAAGGGCGCTTCCCCTCCGCTCCGCACGATATCCGCGAGGCTCTGCCGCTCGCAGTAGTCCTTCATGGCGCGCTCCAGCCCCGACCAGGCGGAGCGCGCCGAGCAATCGGCCGATTTCTCGCAGGCCGCCGGGTCATCCGCGCAGTCTATGAGGCTGAATCCCCCTTCCAGGCATTCGATGACTTGGCGTAGGTTGATGGCATCGGGGCTCCGCGCGAGCACGTAGCCGCCGTGCGCCCCGCGCTCTGATTTGATGATCCCTGCTCCGCGGAGGGGGATGACGAGCTTGGAGAGGTACTTTTCAGAGATAGCCTGGTTTTTTGCTATCTCATTGAGAAAAACCGGTTTATCAGCCTTGTGGCGGGCGAGTTCCATGAGGAGCCTGAGCCCGTACCTGCTCCTCGTCGATATTTTCATCGGACGCTCCTTTTGGATTCACTATATACTACCAAATAGATCATAATGGTAGTGATAATATACAAGTCCAATCCTGCTGTCAAGACGATTCCACGTCCAATCCTCAAGACGATTCTCGGAAATCCCCCGCTCTTTTCTCTTATAACTCCAATCCCTCTACAATCGATAAAATCAGCACGATATTCGCGTTTTTTGATCGACGAGCCTATAATTGGATCTGCGGGAGGGGGTTTCGAGCTTCGCTCTCCGGGCCGCGGCCCGGGAGCCAAGTCAGCGCCGGCTTGGGCATCCATGATGCGAGGAAAAAATGAGGTTGGACGTCCGATCTCTGCTCGTCGTGTACTTTCTCCTCAGCGCGCTCTGCGCGGCCGTATCCGCGTATACCTGGTTCCTGAGCCGGAAGCGGGTGCGGGGCACCTTCCGCTGGTTCACCGGCCTCGCCATGCTCACGATCGGCATCGGCGGGCTCGCGGGCCGCGGCTACCTTCCTGAATGGGCCAGCATCATTGCCGCGAACGGCCTTATCATGGCGGGTTCCGCCTTCCAGGTCTGGGGCGTGGGCGAGTTCCTCGAAGCGCCGCGGAGGTCGCTCTATTTCCTCCTTCCGTCCGCCATCGCGGCCGCTCTCGCGAGCCTCCTCTACCATACCTACGTCTCGCCCAACCTTCAGGCGCGCGTCCTCACGCTGAGCTTCTTCTTCATGTGCGTCTCCGGACTGGGGATATTCCTGCTCGCCTCGCCGGGATCGCCCGCGAAGAAGCGCGGGACGCGCTTCGCCCTCGGATTCTACGTTTTCCTCGGCGCGGTCTTCGCGGCCCGGGCGGTCTACTGGTGGCGTTTCGACGGCGGCGGGGACTGGATGGCCGCGGGGGGCAACGACGGGGCCGTCCTCCTCGCCGGCGTCGTCTTCACGGCCGGCGTCGCCTTCGTCGGCCTCGAGCTCGTGAACGGCAGGCTCTTCACGGACTTCGCCTCCGCCGCCGCGGAGGCCCGCGAGCGGAACGAGGCGTTCCTCGCGGAGCACGAGAAGAGGAGCGTCGTGGAGAGCTCGCTCCAGGACGCGCGGGCGGAGCTCGCCTCGGCGCAGAAGGAGATCATGATCACCCTCTCCGAGGTGGTGGAGAGCCGGTCGGAGGAGACGGCGCACCACGTCCTCCGGGTGAGCGAGTACGCGCGCATTCTCGCGCGGGCGCTGGGGTTGGACGAGGAGGAGGTACGGCTCATCGCGGACGCGGCGCCGATGCACGATATCGGGAAGATCGCCGTCCCCGACTCGGTGCTCAAGAAGCCCGGCCCGCTTACGCCCGCGGAGCTCGCCGTGATGCGGACGCACACCGTCGTCGGCAGGGACATCCTCGTCAAGTCGCGGAGGAAGCTCATGAAGACGGCCGCGGTCATCGCCTACGAGCACCACGAGTACTGGGACGGCACGGGCTATCCCGAGGGCAAGAAGGGCGAGGCGATCTCCCAGGCGGGCCGGATCGTCGCGGCCTGCGACGTTTTCGACGCGCTCTCCGTGTCGCGGGTCTACAAGGAGGCCTGGGACCTGGGGAGGATCCTGGGCTTTTTCCGGGAGAATCGGGGGAGGATGTTCGAGCCCCGGATCATAGACGTGATGGAGCGCGATCTCAATCGCTTCGTGGACGTTTCGCGCAGGTTCCCGGACGCGGGAACCGTCACGCACGGGTACGGGCCGGACTGAGGGCGGGTCCTCAGCCCTCGCGGCCGAGGCCTTCCTCGCCCTCGACGATCCCGGAGAGGTAGCCCGGGCGGACGCGACCGAGCGAATCGTGGATGCGGCGCTTCACCGAGGATGATCCCCCCGTGAGGGCGCGCAGGGCGGCGCGCGCGTCCTCTCGCTTGGAGGCCGTCCCGTAGGGACAGGCGCAGGAATCCACCGCGAATCCCGCTGACTCCCTGAAGCCGATGATCTGGCGTTCCTCCACGAGGGCGAGCGGCCTGATCACGGTCAGGGGGTACTTGGCGTAGGAGAGCCGCGCCGGCATGGTAGAGAGTTCCCCCTTCGACGTCATGTTCATGATGAAGGTCTCGAGGACGTCGTCCATATGGTGGCCGAGCGCGATCTTGCCGAAGCCCTCGCGCAGGGCGTAGCGGATGAGTTCCGTGCGGCGCTGCGTGCTGCACCAGTAGCAGTTCATGCGCCTCCCCTCCTTGAGTCGTCCGACGACAGGCACGGGGATCTCGTCCATGGGGAGGCCCCAGCCCGCAAGGAGCTCCGCGAGGCCGGCTTTATCTACGGAGGTGGAGAAGTCGGAGGAAATGTGCACCGCGCGGAGCTCGTAGTCGAAGCCGAGGACGGGCTTCAAGGCCGAGAGCGCCCAGGCGAGGACGGAAGAGTCCTTGCCGCCCGAGACGGCCACCGCGATCCTGTCGCCGGGGGAGATGAGGCCGTAGCGGCGCTGGGCTTCCGCGACCCGCTTGAGGATCGCCTTGTCGAACGCGGGCATGGATGCGTGGTAGCACGGACCGCGGCGGCGGCGCAAGCGGTGGCGGCCGGTGCGGTAGCCGCGCAAGCGGACGCGGAATCCGTCGCGGGCGGTTCACCCGGGCTTAGCAAGCCATAGGTGAAAACGAGTATGGACGGCCGCGTTCCTCCTCCGGAGAATACGTCGATGAACGTCTCTGCG
Organism: uncultured Spirochaetales bacterium; assembly: GCA_964538705.1. Classification (GTDB taxonomy): domain Bacteria; phylum Spirochaetota; class Spirochaetia; order Treponematales; family JBGSOB01; genus CAYNQK01. Next base: position 6,392 of record CAZIEI010000044.1, read on the forward strand.
GCCGGCGCCGCGCGGAGGAAACCTCATGGGTAAGGCACGTAAGGCTCGCGATCCCGTAGGCTCGGGCGGATTCTTCCCCTCGTCCGGCCTTCTCGTATCCTCCGCCGCATCGCCGGGCGCCATGCCGCTCGTATCCGGAGGCGGCGCGGCGGCGATCGCCTTCGATCCCGGCGACGAGCGGGCGGTAATCCGCGCGATCGGCGATCTCCGCGCGGATTTCCGGAGCGTCTCCGGGGTTGCGCCCGCGCTCATCGAGGCCAGTGGCGACGTTCCGCTACCGGGTGCTGCGTCGAGCTCCATCGGGCTCGTGATCGTCGGCGTCGTCGGGAAGAGCGGGCTTGTGGACGCTCTCGCGGGGCGGGGCCTCCTGGACGTGTCCCGGATCCGCGGACGCTGGGAAGCCTTCATGGCGAAGACGGTCGAGCGCCCCTTCCCCGGCGTGGAGCGCGCTCTCGTCATCGCGGGCAGCGACGCGCGCGGCGCCATATACGGGATATACGAGCTCAGCGCCCAGATGGGCGTTTCCCCCTGGCATTGGTGGGCCGACCTCGTTCCCGAGCGGAAGAGCGCGCTGTGGGCGCCGCCGGTGGACGTTGCGGAGCCGGGGCCCGTCGTGCGGTACCGCGGCATCTTCCTCAACGACGAGGAGCCCTGCCTCGGCCCCTGGGCGCGCGAGACCTTCGGCGGCCTCAACGCGGCATTCTACGCGAAGGTCTTCGAGCTCGTCCTGCGCCTTCGCGGGAACTACCTCTGGCCGGCCATGTGGGGCAAGTCGATCGTCGAGGACGACCCCGCGAGCGCGGACCTGGCCGCGGAGTACGGAATCGTCCTCGGCACCTCGCACCACGAGCCCCTCATGCGCGCGCACGTGGATTGGGCGCGCAACGGGAAGGGGCCCTGGAACTACCTGAAGAACGAGGAATTCCTCCGCGGCTTCTGGCGCGAGGGCATGCGGAGGACCAAGGGCCTCGAGAAGACCGTTACTATCGGCATGCGCGGGGACGGCGACGAACCGATGTCCGAAGAGGAAGACGTCGCGCTCCTTCAGCGGATCGTGGGGGACCAGCGCGCCATCATCGCCGAGGAGACGGGACGGCCGGCGGAGGAGACGACGCAGGTCTGGGCCCTCTACAAGGAAGTCCAGGGCTACTACGAGCGCGGGATGCGCGTTCCCGACGACGTGACCCTCCTCTGGTGCGACGACAACTGGGGAAACATCCGGAGGCTCCCCACGGAGGAGGAGCGTTCGCGCCCGGGCGGCGCGGGAATCTATTACCACTTCGACTACGTGGGCGGGCCCCGTTCCTACAAGTGGATGAACTCGTCGACCATCGAGCGGACCTGGGAGCAGATGCACCAGGCCTACTGTTACGGCGCGACGAAGCTCTGGGTCGTGAACGTCGGCGACCTCAAGCCTCTCGAGTACCCCATCGACTTCTTCCTCTCCTACGCCTGGAATCCCGAGGCCATCGACGCCGAGGACCTCGGGGCTTGGGCGCAGTGCTGGGCCGCACGGGCCTTCGGCCGCGGGCGATCCAAGGAAATCGCCGGGATCATGTCCCTCTATCCGAAGTGGAACATGCGGCGGAAGCCCGAGCTCCTCGATCCCGATTCCTACTCCGCGGTCAACTATCGCGAGTCCGAGACGGTCGTCGCCGGATGGGAGCGCATTGTCGATCGTGCCGCCGCCGTATATGGATCCCTGCCGGATTCGAGGAAGGCAGCCTTTTACCAGCTCGTCTACCATCCGGTGGCGGCGAGCGCCGTCCTCCATGCCCTCCACCGCGCCGCGGCGCTGAACCGGCTCCACGCCGCTCAGGGCCGGGCCTCCGCCAACGCCATGGCCGAGAAGGCGCGGAGGCTGTTCCTCGAGGACGCCGAGCTCGCGCGCCGCTATCACGAGGAGCTCTCCGGCGGGAAGTGGAACCATCTCATGGCCCAGCCTCACATCGGCTATTACTATTGGAACTACCCCGTGAGGAATGTCATGCCCGCCGTGCACGAGGTCCAGCCCTCGGCCAAGGGCGAGATGGGCGTGGCCATCGAGGGGGTCGAGCGGAGCTGGCCCGATTGGTGGCCGAACAAGGCCGTCCTTCCCGCGATCAATCCCCTCGATGGAGAGGGCAGGCGGCTCGAGGTTTTCAACCGCGGCCTCAGTTCCGTGGATTTCATTATAAAGGCCGATAAGCCCTGGGTGACCCTCTCATCGACGAAAGGAAGGCTCGGTCCCGACGCGCGTATCATGATCGGCGCGCGCTGGAAGGATGTGCCGCCCGAGGACTCCGGCGCCGTCATCACGGTATCGGGAAGCGACGGAACGAAGGTCGAGGTGGAGCTCCCCCTCGAGTGGCGCGCGGGCCTTCCCGCGGTCGCGAAGTGGACGTTCGTCCAGCGGCTGGGCCACGTGTCCATGGAGGCGGAGCACTACGCCTCGGCCGCCGCACCGCAAGGGCGGACGTGGAAGCGAATCCCGAACTACGGGCGCAGCCTCTCAGGAATGGCGGCCTTCCCGGTCCTCGCTCCGGCGCTCGAGCCCGGCGAGGGAGGGATGCGGCTCGAGTACCGGATGCTCCTCGCCACGGGAGGCAAGGCGCGCGTCCACGCGATCTTCGGGCCGACGATCGATTTCAGGCCGGGCGGCGGATTCCGCTTCGCACTCTCGGTCGACGGCGGCGCGCCCCTCGTGGTGAACGCCCACGCTGACCGATCCGAGGCGGCCTGGGAGCGGGCCGTGTCCGACGAGGCCCTCGTCGCAACGGCGGAACTCGATTTTAGTTCGCCGGGCGAGCATGCGCTTCATTACTGGATCGTGGATCCGGGCCTCGTGCTCGAGAAGCTCGTCGTGGACTTCGGGGGTATGAAGAAATCGTACCTGTATCCGCCGGAATCGTATCGGACATGACCGCCCCGGGTTGCGCGATACCGCGGCTCCCTGGATAATCTTCCCTGAAGTCGACCGCCGCTATCCGCGCGCGGGCTCGAATGACGACCAAGCGGGAGGAGTCAGAATTATGAGAAAAACGATCCACGCGACCATCGCGGTCGCGCTTGTCACCGCGCTCGTCGCCGCTCTCGGAGCCCACGAGGCCTCGGCCTCCCGGGACGTCCTCGTGAAGGGCGGCCGCTATCCCATGGGCATCGACCGGAAACGCGCCGCTCAGACCAAAGGGACGCGCTGGGTGACCGTGAAGTCCTTCCGCATCGCCGCCAAGGAGACGACGGTCTCCGAATTCTCCGCGTTCATCGCAGCGACCGGATACAAGACGACGGGCGAGCGTGACGGCAAGGGGTCCTTCATCTACAATGGCGACGACGTCTTCATCCGGTTCGCGGACAAGGGCTGGCGCTCGCCGGGATTCGAACAGGGTCCCGACGATCCAATCACCTGCGTGAGCTGGTACGATGCGGTCGAATACTGCAACTGGCTCAGCGCGCGCGACGGCCTCGTTCCGGCCTACGCCGTCAAGGGCGCCTCGGTCTCCTGGAACCGATCCGCGAACGGCTGGAGGCTCCCCACGGAAGCGGAATGGGAATTGGCGGCGCGCGGCGGCGCGGGCGGGGCGCTCGCAATCGGCGATTACGAGGACCTGGGACCCTACGCCTGGGACTGGCGGGATTCCGGGGACAGGACCAGGCCCGTGGGGACGAAGCTCCCGAACGCCATCGGGCTCTACGATATGCTCGGGAACGTCCAGGAGTGGTGCTGGGACTACTGGGCGAGGCTCGGGGGAGGGGAATACCGCGACCATTCGGGACCCGCGCGGGGCGCCTTCCGCGTCAACCGCGGCGGCCACTGGAAGACCGGCCTCTGGAACGCGGGGTCGCTCAACGAAGCGATGAGGGAATTCACCGATCCGGCCGTAGGGTACTCCACGAACGGATTCCGCGTGGCGAGGAACGAGGAGTAGGGCGCGGACGGCGCGTCCATCGACCTCCCGGCCGCGTCAGCCGGTCGCGAGCTCTTCCTTGGTGGGCACGTCGTCCTCCTCGAAGCGGCAGAGCGACTCCCGCGTCATCGGGGCGCCGGAGGAGGCGAGGCGGTTGGCCTGCTTCTCGAGCATCTTCTCGAAGATGTTCCGCACGAGGCGGGCATTTCCGAAGGTGCGGTCGCGCGCGGCGTGGAGCTCCGCGATGAGGGCATTGAAGCGGGCCTTCGCGGCGTCCGAGAGCTCGTGCGCGCTCTTCTTGGCGAAGACGCCGAGGATCGCGGAGAGCTCCTGAGGCGAGTAATCGTCGAAGTAATAGTAGCGCGAGAAGCGGCTCCGGAGGCCGGGGTTGGACTCGATAAAGCGGAGCATCTCGTCGGGATACCCCGCGACGATGACGGCGAGCCTGTCCCGGTTGTCCTCCATGCGCTTGAGGAGGGCGTCGACGGCCTCGCGGCCGAAGTCCCTCCCGTCGCCGCCCTCCGGCGCGAGGCTATAGGCCTCGTCGATGAAGAGGACCCCGTCGAGCGCGCGCTTCACGGCCTCGTCCACCTTGGCCGCGGTCTGCCCCACGTAGCCGGCCACGAGGCCCGCGCGGTCCGTCTCCACGAGCTGGCCCTTCTTGAGGAGGCCGATGGCCCGGTACGTCTTCCCGAGGAGCCGCGCGATCGTAGTCTTGCCCGTGCCGGGCGGGCCGTAGAACACGGCATGGAGGGAGACCTGCACCGGAGGCAGTCCGTGGGCCTCGCGCTCCTTCTTCACCTTCACGAGGTTCACGAAGGTCTTCACTTGGGCCTTCACCTTGTCCATGCCCACGAGCTCGTCGAGTTGCGCGAAGATCTGTTCGAGGGTTTCCTCGGGCGCCTCGGGCTCCTTGGCGGTCTTCCGCTCGTCCGCGATCTCGCCTTCCTTGGCCGCTTCCGGAGCGTTCTTCCGAATGCCGCCCGGTCCGCCCGGCCGGGGCTCCCGCCCGGCCGCGTCGACGGAGCCGTCTTTCTCGCGAGCGCTGTCAGCGCGGAGCCGTTCCTCGACCTCGCCGATCTCGCGGTCGAGCCCTTCCCGGGAAGACCCCGCGCGCGGTCCCATGAGGCTCCCGAACGAATCCTCGATCGCCTCGACGATGCCGCGCGTCCGCTCCGCGAGGGCCTCGAGCGCGTCGGCCCCGAAGCCGCCACCGGAACGCTCCTCGGCGGAGCCTTCGGCGCCCGACGCGGCGGAGCCCGCGTTGCCCGACGCGGTTGAGCCCGCGTTGCCTGCCTCCGATAGGAAGGCGGCGAGGCCGTCCTTGCCGCCCGAGACGGGGCGCCAAACATAGGGCTTCGCGTTCTTCGAGAGGAGGAGGGAGGGCGAGAGGTAGCCGGCTTCCACGCGCGCCGCGGCGAGGGACTCGAGGGTGAACTCGTCGATCACCTTCCTGCCCGCCGAGGGCGCGAAGACGAGGCGGCGCCCGGTGCGGATGAGGACGCCGTGGGCCCCGCCCGCGTCGCCCGAGCCGGGGCCGTCCATGAAGCCCTCCATCACCGCGATCGGGGCCTCGTCCGCGCCGATGGCGGGGGCGAGGCGCGCGAGGATCTCGTCTTTGAAGGAAGCCGCCGTCCACGCGGAGAAGCGTGAGAGGGCCCGCTCGATGCCGTTCGCGCCGTGAGCCATCGGTCCGTCCTTTTCCGAGGCGCGGACGCGCTATCGCGCCGTCCGGCCGCCGATTCCGCCCCCGCCTCCGGGGCGGGTCATTTCCGGTGCCTGTTGGTGTTCTTCCTTCGATAATAGACGAAGACGCGCCGCGCGTCCTCGTAGACGTCCTCCTCCACGTAGAGGCTCAGGCCGTTGGCGGCGTCGGGTTGCATCTTGTTGTTGAACAGCTGGAAGGGGATCGAGTGGTTGCCGAGCGTCTCGAGGAACGCGTCGCGCTTGTCCTTGTTCTCGAAGGTCCATAGTTTCTTCACCGGGTACGCTCCGCTCGGGAATAGAGTACGATAAAGATGCCGCCGTGGAAAGACGCGCGGGATCGCTTCTGCTTACTGTCGAGCGGGCGCTCGGCCGTTGCGCCGGATGCGCGGGCTCGTTTCCGTTAACAGCCGAGGATCCGCGGGAGGCGTGGGGCGGGGCCCAGGAGCCTTGTCCGCTTCCTGATTCCGCGCGCGACGGCGGCGCGGACGCGGCGACGTCCGCCCGGGGCGCCCGCGGAGGCCATTCCCTCCGGCGCGAGGAGGACGCCGTATTCCTTCCACTCGGCGTCGAAGGCGGCGCTCGAGCCCAGGGCGCGGTTCCGCGCGCGGGCGATCCGCGCGACGACGCGCCGGAGGGGAGGATGGCGGCGCTTCGGGGCGTCGGCCTTCACGCGGACCTTCGTCGTCCAAGCCTCGGACTTCCAGCGGAAGAGCATGAGGACGCCGCGCAGGATCTCGTCGGCCGAGGTGGCGATCCAGATGCCCGCGATGCCCCAGCCGAGGCCGTCCGTGAGCCCGTATGCCCCGCCCACGCCGATCCCCCACATGAAGATCATGCCGATCACGACGGGGAAGAACGCGTCGCCCGCGCCCTTGAGGCCGGGGATGATGATGATGTTGGAGACCCGCCCGACCTCGCGCGCGAAGCTGATGACGAAGATGGTCGTCGAGAGGGCGATGATGGCCGCGTCCTTCGTGAAGAGCCTGAGGAGCGGGTTCCGGACGAGGAAGAGGACGCCCATGAGGACGACGGAGAAGGCCATGGCGATTCCGTAGTACCTGAAGACGTTCCGCTTGGCCTCCTTGAAGCGGCCCGCGCCCACGAGGTAGCCCGTCTTGATCTGGCCGGCGTTCCCGATGTTCATGGCGGGCATGAACACGAAGCGGAGGAGGGTGATGGCGTAGGTGTTCGCCGCGACCGCCGCCGTCCCGAGGCGCGCCAGTATCGTGGAGACCATGATCTGGCCGATCTGGTACGAGAGATTCTCGCCCGCCGTGGGACCGCCGATGGAGACGATGTCCTTGTAGATCTTCGGATCGATCGACTTGAAGGCGCGCCAGGGCACGCGTATCTCCTTGATCCTCCGGATGCGCCAAGCGAGCATGACGCAGGCCGCGGCCTGCGAGACGATGGTGGAGACGGCGACTCCGACCACGCCCGTCTTGGGGAGGCCGAAGGGGCCGAAGACAGCGATGGAGTTCCCGATGATGTTCATCACGTTGGCGATCATGTTGGACCACATCGCGTCCTTAGTGTGTCCGTAGGCACGGAGCACGGAGGCCTGCGTGACGTTGAAGGCGACGAAGACCGAGCAGCCCCCCGTGATGCCGAGGTATTGCCACGCGTAGCGCATGACGTCGGGATCGAGGTCCTTGTAGAGAAGCTTGAGGAGGCCGCGGGCGCCGAGGCCCATGGCGAGGCTCAGGATGAGCGAGAAGCCCGTGGCCAGGATGAAGCTCGCGAGCGCGGTTTCCCCCGCCTCCTTCTCCTTGCCCGCCCCCAGGTACTGGGAGATGAGGACGCTTGAGCCCATGCTGATCACCATGTACATGATCATGATGAAGAAGGAGATGTTATTGATGAGCCCGACGGCCGCCACCGCCGCCTGGGAGTAGAACGAGAGCTGGATGACGTCTGCCGAGGTGAGGGTCGTCCTGAGGATGCTTTCTGCGTACATAGGCAGGGCGAGCTTGATGAGCGGCATATCAGCGCGGTTTTTGGGTTTCTGGCTCATGCTTGGATTATCCGGAAAACGGGAAGGAATGTTAAGCACCGCGTGAAACGGTGGTCACTGCGTAATATTCGAACGGTTCAGGGCATGAAACGGCCTATGCGGCGTCGTCTGAGGCCTTGATCGAGTCGCGGCCCGACCGCTTGGCCGCGTACATCGCTTCGTCGGCGTTTTGGACGATGGATTTGAGGTTGAAGCCCTCGACCACTCGCCCGGCCGCGGCGCCGATGCTGAGCGTGACGATGGGCCGCACGGGCGAGTCCGGGAAGGGGAAGGCGATCCCGTGGATCGCCTTCATGAGGTTCTCCGCGACCCTGAGCGCCCCCGCGAGGTCGGTTTCCGGGAGGAGGATGAGGAATTCCTCGCCGCCGAAGCGGCAGGGCAGGTCCGAGGGGCGGTGCACCGCGCCATCGATGGCTTCGGCGATCGATTTGAGGCACTCGTCGCCTTTGAGGTGGCCGTAGAGGTCGTTGAAGAGCTTGAAGTGGTCGATGTCCGCGATGAGGACCGCGATGAACCCTTTCTTGTCATTGCCGCGCAGTTCGCGCGAGATGCGCCTCACTTCCCTGTCCGCGTAGTCCTCGAGCCTCCTCCGGTTGGGGAGCCCCGTGAGGAAGTCGATCTGGGCCACGCGTTCCAATTCCTCGTTCGCGCGCTCGAGGAGGCCGCGCTCCGTCTCCAGCGCGTCGAGGAGGGAATCGATGCGGTCGGAGACGATCCCGATCTCGTCGGTCCTCCCCTTCGGGGCGCCCAGGCCGATCCGCGCTCCGAGCGCGGGCTTTCCCGCGAGCTCGTTTAGGCGGGCGGCCATGGCCGCGAGGGGGAGCAGCGCGAGGCCGCGCAGCGCCGCGAGCAGGACGCCCGTAGCGATGAGGGCCGTTACGGCCAGGTAAATCGTGAGCCGCCATAGGAGGCGCCGTTCAGGCACGAGGAGCATCCGATCCATGCACGCCTCTATGGCCGCGGCTTCCCCTCCCTCGGAGTTCCGGAGCGAGAGCCTGATATGGCGCACAGAATCCTCGTCGCGGAACGCGGCGCCGCTCGAAGCGCCGGGCCCTTCCCCGGCGGATGAGTCCTGGCCCCCGTTCGGGAGCTCGATGGCCGTGAACCCGAGAGCGCGGATGTCCTCGCTCGCGGGGACGAAGGCGGCCGCCAAGCCCGCCTTTTCCGATATCCGCTCGATCATCCTGCCGTCCATGGCTCGCGCAAAGAGGATCCATCCCGCGGCCGGGGCCGAGTATTCGGAATTCGTGATCGGCTGGGCGCAGAGGAGGAGCGCCTCGCCGTTTCCCGCCTCGACGTCGAACCAGGGGCCGTCCGTCCGGGCGCGGGCGAGCGGTTCGAAGGTCTTCCTCTTCTCGGAGCCGTCCGACCGCGCGAAGGCCCCGCCCTCCGTCCGTCCGCTCCAGAGGATCTTCGCGTCCGCCGAGAGCACGAGGATCGAGGCGAGCTCCGAGTTCTCCGCCCAGCGGGGGATGAAGTTCTCGTCGGCGAAATCCGGCTGCTTCCCCAGGATGTAGTCCCGCGCGTCGTCCCAGGCGGCGTAGTCCAGGGTCAGGAGAGCCAGCGCGGAACGCTCGGCCTCGAAGGCGGCCATAATGCGGGCGGCGGCGGCCCTCGTCTCGCGGGCTTCGAGCTCCTCGAACCAGCCGTTCAGCGACACGCCCAGGGCAACGGTTTGCGCGGCGCCTACGAGGATGAGGACCGCGAGGATCAAGATAGGCACTTTCCTCCCGAGCGACGCGCTCCTCGGCTTCCTTCCTGGCATCGACGCTCCTTTCAGCCAGTCAGGGAAAGTCTAGGGCACGCGCCCTCATCCGTCAAATAGAGCGGCGGGACCTTGCCGGCCGGGTAGGCCGGTGGGTAGCATGCGAAGGGAACGCGCCGCCTCGAGCGATGCGTCATCCCGAGGAGGATCCAGCGTGGAAGCCGCGCCCCAGTATCTCTCAGTCGGCCCCGAGGCGCTCGGGGAGCTCGTCGATTTGCGGATGGAATTCATCCTCGGCATAGGAAAGAAGCTCGACGACGCGAAGGCCGTCCGCCGCGCCACCGAGGCCTACATCGAGGAGGGTTTCAGGGCGGGGACCTACGCGGGCTTCCTCTGCAGGGTGGGGGAAGAGGCCGTCTCCACGCTCGCCTTCCTGAGCTACGCCCTGCCGCCCCTCTGGAGCGTTGAACCGCGCTTCGTCGCCCATGTCCTCAATATGTACACGAGACCCGGGCACCGCGGCCGCGGCTATGCGCGGGGGCTCCTCACCTACGCGATCTCCTGGGCGCGCGAGCGCGGTTATGACCGCGTCTTCCTCAACGCCATGCCCGATGGCGAGCCTCTCTACCGCTCGCTCGGTTTCACGGAGAACGAGGACGCTGCCCTCGTCCTCATGCTCTAATATTTGCTATTAGTGAAATGAACGGGCGGTCCGCCGGCGGGAGCCTTCGCTCTCCGGACGCCGGCCGTCCGTTATGCGCGATCCTGAGCCGCTCAGGCGACCGCCGCTCCCGCCCGCGCGCGCTCGCAGGCTCCCAGGGAGGCCACCCAGCCCGCCTTGCTCCAGAGCGCGCAGCCGCCCTCGCCTTCCGTGAGCTCTCCGTGCCGCTCGCGGATCCTCGCCATCAGCGGAGACTTGAGCGCCGCGGCGAAGCTCCCCTCCGCCACGCTCGAGTCCGACCAGGGCGCGAAGGGACAGGCTTCCACGCGGCCTTCGTCGTCAACGTGGATGAAGCCGCGTCCCGCCGCCAGGCAGCCGCCGTACGCGGCTTCGTCACCGGGGAGGGTGGCCACCGGGTAGGGGAGGCGCGAGAAGCGCGCGGGGTCCATGAGCCTCTTCCGGTCCGCATCGCCGAGGACCAAGTCCCTGGTCCCGGGCGATACGGGAACGTACTCCACGAGGAAGAGGGCTCCCGCTCCGCGCTCGGCGAGCGACATGAGGAACTCGCCGGAAAGGACGGACTCCGCGTTCCGCGAGGTGAGGGTGACGGAAAAGCCGAAGGGGATCCCCACGCCGCGGAGGAAGGCGGCGGCGGCCATGGCGCCCTCGTGGACGCCCTCTCCGCGCCGCTCGCCCGTGAAGGCCGCGTCGCCCTCGATGCTGATGACGGGAGAGAGCCTTCCGGACGTGAAGACGTCCAGGGTCACGGGTCCCAGGAGGGTTCCGTTCGTGAAGACGGCCGAGGCGTGCCCGGGCATGGCCGCGAGGCGGCGGAGGAGGCTCGGCCGCATGAGGGGCTCGCCGCCCGCGATGAGGAAGGAGGAGACCCCGAGCCCGATGGCTTCCTCCGCGATTTCCGCGAAACGCTCGTCGGAAAGCTCGCGACAGGCGTCGTCCGGGTCCCGGAGCGCGCGCGCGTAGCAGCCCTCGCAATTGAGATTGCATTTCCGGGTGACGCTCATGATGACGACGGGGGGGACCTGAGTGCCGCGATCCGCGTTGAGTTCGCGCTTTCTGGCCTGCGAGCGGAGCCGGGCGGCCAGCTGGGCCGTGGCCAGGATGTTCTCCGTGCCGCGGGCGGCCGACTTGAAGAGAAAACGGGCTATTCCCGCTTCCATCCGTTGTGAGTGATGCATTTTTCCTCCTTGCCCTGTCCCCAGGCCCGGTAAAACCCGCTGCCCGCGAACGGCGACGCCCCCTGCTCCCCGCCAGAGCGCGGGAGATGAGGAGCGTACCTGAGTAATATGGAGAATTCGGTCCATGAATGTCAAATCCCCCGGCCCGGAAAAGGAAAAGGGGAAAGGAGCTCCCGCCCCTTTCCCCCGTTCGTTACAGCGCCGTAGTTCCGCGCCCGGGGCCGGCCGCCCCCTATCCCCGGGAGCGGCATAGCGGGCCCCTTCATTCCAAGCAGGGCTCTCGTCCGAGTTCAGCTTTTCTTCTTAAGCGGTATCCAGACCTCGGTGTAGCACTGCGGGGACATCGCGTCGCCGCGGGGGTCGCCATCCGGGAAGGGGGGGTAGACCTCGAAGTCCGGCGTGCCCGCGTGCTCGTAGCCCGAGGCGGGGAACCACTCGCTGAAGGCCCGCTGCCAGGTTTTCTGGATGGCGTCCGGCATGGGTCCGTGCGAAGGGAAGACCCCGTAGGTGGCCGCGGGCACGGTCGCTTCCCGGCAGCCAGCGGGCAGGCCCGCCTTGTCACCAGGCGACTCGATCCCGACCATGTACTCGAAGGTCTCGCCGTCCTTCTCGTAAGGGAGGCAGAGGCCCAGCATGCCCAGCTTCCCGCCCTTCACCGCGAGCGCCGCCGTGAGGCCCTCGTCATGGCATTTCTTCCAAAACGCGGGGATCTCCCGCGTATTGGCCCCGCCCTTCGAGGTAGACCTGATGATCAGCCCCGTCGCCTTGAAGGCGGGCAGTTCCTCGATCCTGTACTTCATATCCTCGGCTCCCTTCAGAACGAGGGAGACCCGCATGCGGGTGAAGATGGAGAGGGGCGCCTTCGTTTTCCTCGCCGCGGACGGCGTGATCCCGAAGGCCCGCTTGAAGGCCTTGCAGAAGGCCTCCGGCGTCTCGTAGCCGTAGCGGAGGGCGAGGTCGATCACCTTGCCCTTGCCCGCCGCCAGCTCAAGGGCGGCTACGGATAGCCGCCGCTTCCGGAGGTACTCCGCCGCGCCCATGCCCGCCACCACCTCGAAGACCCTGAAGAAGTGGTAGAGGGAGCAGTTCGCGGCCCGGGCCGCGTCCTCCCAGTCCATCTCCGTCTCCAGCGAGGCTTCCATGCGTTCGATAGCGGCGTTCAAGCGCTCTTGCCAGTCCATGCTTCCTTCCTTCGTCCTGGTGAGAGGATACGCGGCGCGGGCCGGCTCTTCCTGTCATCCCTTGCTCGACGGGGACAGCGACGGCGGGCAGAGGACGGCGACCGCGACCGGACGCGTGAGGGATTGCAGGGAGTAGCCCGGAGCGCGGCGTCATTCGATGACGTCGCGCGAGGACTACTCCCGGAAAGCCCGACCCTCCGGCGCGAGCCGGAGGGGCACGCCATTAGTAATATGCGGATCGACGGCGCCGGAGCGCTTCAGTCCATTCCTACCGCTTTACGGACGCGCGCGATGGTGCGCGAGGCGATGGCCCGGGCTTTCTCCGCTCCCTGCGCGAGCACGCGGTCGAGGCCGGCGGGGTCGGCCATGATGGCGTCGTAGCGCGCGCGGATGGGAGTCAGCGTGCGGTTCATGGCCTCGAAGAGGGCTTCCTTGGCGACGCCCCATCCCATGCCTCCGGCGCGGTAGCGTGCGGCGAGCGCGTCCTGCTCCTCCTTGGAGGAGAAGAAGCGGTAGAGGCCGAAGATGCCGCAGGCCTCGGGGTCCTTGGGCTCCTCCACGCTCTGGCTGTTGGTGACGATGCGCATCACGAGCTTCCTGAGGTCCTTCTCCGGCATGGAAAGGGGAATGGTGTTCCCGTAGCTCTTGCTCATCTTGCGGCCGTCGAGCCCGGGCACCAGGGCCACCTCGCTCTGCACGAGGGCCTGGGGAACGCGGAGGACTTCCTTGCCGTAGTTGTGGTTGAGGGCGCCCGCGATGTCGGCGGTCATCTCCACGTGCTGGACCTGGTCGCGGCCCACGGGGACCACGTCCGTGTCGAAGAGGAGGATGTCCGCGGCCATGAGGACGGGATAGGTGTAGAGGCCCATGTTGATCCCGGCGTCGATGTCCTTCTCCGCCTCCTCGTTGGCCTGGATGGCGGCCTTGTACGCGTGCGCGCGGTTCATGAGCCCCTTGGAGGTGAAGCACATGAGGACGGTGGAGAGCTCGAAGGTCTCGGGCACGGAGGACTGGCGGTACATGAGTGTCTTTTCGGGGTCCAGGCCGCAGGCGAGCCAGGCGGCCGCGACCTCGCGGATGTCCGCCGCGATCTGCTTGGGATCCTTGGTCTGGTTGAGCGCGTGGTAATCCGCGATGAAGTAGCGGGCCTCGTACTCCCCGGTCATGGCGAGCGCGGGCTTGATGCAGCCTAGGTAGTTTCCGATGTGGGGGAGGCCGGTGGGCTTGATGCCCGTTAAGGCGATTTTCATTCCGCCATCATACCCGCGCCGGGCGTCCGCGAAAAGGGGTTTTCAGGTCATGGCGATGAAGCTTTTCCCGTGAAAGCGCGGGGCCTGATAGAAGAAAACACGCCCTCGGTCTGGCGAAGTGTACTTCGAGTCCCTCGGGCGTGTTTTCTTCTACCACCCGCGTCTCTCCGGCTGAAGACTTCATCGCGCAGTCGGGGAGGCCCTTTTCGCGGAGGCGCGGCGAAGGTACGTGGCGGGTTTTAATCTTTTACGCGGGGAGCGAAAAGGGGTTCACGAAAAGGGAATGATGCATATGTTCTTCTGGCGCAGGGCCTGGTAAAAGAAAACGCACCTTCGGTCGGGTGAAGGGTACTTCAATTCCCTCAGGTGCGTTTTCTTTTACCACCCGCGCGCCTTTTTAGGGTGCATCATTCCCTTTTCGTGAGCCGTTTCCCAAGCGCTCGGCTTTTTAACGGGAGGAAGGTAGTGAGGACTGGTAAAGAAGAGCGCGTCATAACGCTTTGCTATGCCTGCGGCTCGGTCTGGCGAAGAGTACTGGAAAAGTGCGCGGAGATTTCTCCGAGCACTTTTATTTCCGCAAGGAATTGGGTTCAATGCGGGCGAGCCGCAGCGGAATCAATTCCTTCAGACGCGTTTTCCTTATCCACCCGCGCCTCTCCGGTGAAGCGCTTCATCGCACGGCCAGAGAGGCACTTTTCGCGGAGGCGCGGCGAAGGTGGTGGCGGGTTTTAATCTATTACGCGGGGAGCGCGGCGGGCAGGGAGGAAAAACGAGTTTGAACCGAAGGCTGAGCGAAGCGTTGTAACTCGTTTTCCCGCCTGGTAGGCTCCGTGCGCCTTCAACCGGGTATTGTTCAGTCTTCAATGTAGGCGTACGATCCAGAATAATGGAAAGCACAATCGAAGGCGGGAGAAGTAGGATCGTTCACGGTTCCGTCGACGGTGAGCGTACCGCCGTCCGAGCCTGAAATGGTAACGTCGACCGCGGTGCCGGTCGTGGAAGTGAAATGATAATACGTACCTAAATAGGTGCAAGAGATATTATCAAGGCCCTGATCCCATGCTGTCCACGAGCCAGTCGGTATCTCCGAATCTTGATCAATGAAAATCACGTCGATGTATCGCGGCGTCAAACCGTCATGAAAGGATAAGGAGACGTAACGCTCAGTTCCCCAGTAATAAATTATGGCTTCCGATATCGGATACGTGATGCCGTTTATGATAATTTCGTTTTCCGGCGCCGGTGCCGGCTCGGGTGGCGCGCAGGACGCGACCGCGACGATGATGCCGAGCAGGAACGCGCCTTTCAGTATATTCCGCATAGTGGAACCCTCCTTGAGCGGTAGAATGCGCCTCGTTTATACCGCATGTTGTTTCC
>CAZIEI010000045.1:0-14465 GCA_964538705.1 uncultured Spirochaetales bacterium
ACGATGACGTTCTTGGACGCGTCGTAGTCCTTCTCGTTGACGCCGATGACGAAGGTCTTGATCTTCACGTTCTCGTCCGCGCTCTTGGCGGGGGCGGAGATAATGACCTTCTTGGCGCCCGCGTCCAGGTGGCCTTTGGCCTTCTCGTTGCAGAAGAGGCCGGTGGACTCGATCACGTACTCGACCCCGAGCTTGGCCCAGGGAAGGTCCTTGAGCTCCTTGACGGCCATCACGCACTTGATCTCGTGGCCGTTCACGACCATGACGTCGTTATCGGGAAGCGAGGCGTCGGACTTCTTGGTGCTGATGTTCGCCTTCATGCGGCCATGCACGGTGTCGTACTTGAGCTGGTAAGCGAAATAATCCGCGTCGGTGGAGATATCCACGACGGCGACGACGTCTACCTTGTCCTTCCCGAGGAGATTCTGCTCCACGAGGGCCTGGAAGACGAGGCGCCCGATGCGGCCGAAGCCGTTGATGGCTACTTTCATTGAGTTCCCCCTGCTTTTGGCGGTGTTATCGGGGGAATATTATCGATTTTGCGGGGATCGATTCAAGCCCCCCCGCCGTCCCGGGCGGGGGCGGCGGATTCTCAGCGATCGCTCCCCCTGGGCACCGGAGCGGCATCAGCTTGCTCCGCGAGCCATTTGGCGATTTCGTCCCTCGTGATAGAGGAATTGATCAAGGGCAGGACGATCACGAGGTTCACGGGATCGACGATGCTCGGATAAACGCTCCTCACCAAGGCTTCCTTATAGGAATCGAAGGCGTACGTCTCCATGAGCGTCTTTAGCTGCGCCGACGTCAGATAGCCTCGGCCGCCGACCGCCAGGACGAGGTCGTTCCTCCTGGATTCGGATAGTTCCTTCTTCACATGGTCCCGGAGAGACGCGAAGGCTTCATCGCTCAAGACGTTCCGTGGATCGCGGCCACGGCGATCGAACCGTCCGTCCTCGTATCCGGCCTGATCCGCCCGGATCCGCCTCATGACGGAGTCCATGAGGGCCAGGGCCTTCCTCCGTTCATCGAACGACAGGTATTTGAAGTATAGGTCCTCGATCCGCTCGAGGTCCGCGATGAGGGCGTTCTTCTCGGCGGACGCGGCATGAGCCGGGGAAGCCGCGGCTTGCGCGAAGAGCCCGTTCGTCATCGAAATAAGCGCTACCGCGACGAGACAGCCGATGATCGTTTTACGCATGATTCCTCCTGGATGCGGTAACAACGCCTTTCACCTGTTCGAGGTTACCATGCAGGACCGGTTATCTATAAAAAAAGGCGGCGCCCCGCGGCGCCGCTTCATGATGCCGGTTTCGCGCCTCAGCGAGCGGCCTTCAGCGCTTCCTTCGCGAGGCCGACCGCGGTCACGTGGATCGAGGCGCCTGAAATGGCGTCCGAATACCCGTCCGCCTTCACGGCGATCTTGTCCGGGTCCTGGGCCTTCACGATCGCGTCCTGGACCGCCGCCGCCTGGACGTTCCATTCGCCCTTCTTGGCGGCCTTGGCCATCCCGTAGCGGCCCTCGACGGCTTCGACCAGCTTGGATTTCTTGGCCGGATCCTTGCTGACGCCGTTCCAGAGGACGTCCACGATGCTCCCGTTCACGACCGTCACCAGGACCGTGTCCTTCCACCCTGACTTGGCGTCGAAGTCCGCGTTCTCCGCGTAGTACCAGCCGTCCTTTTTATACTTGCCCTTCGGAACCGCGGGAGACGCGAGCGCCTTGTTCGCGAGCTCGAAGAACTCGCTCACGGAGATCGTTGCGCCGGAAATCGCGTCCGTGTGGCCGGCCTTGTCGAACTTGTTGAAACCGACGTCCTGCGTCTTGAGAAGCCACGCCTCCACGGCGGCGGCCTGGACATCCCACTCGCCCTGCTTCGCGGCCTTCGCCATCCCGTACTTCCCGGCCTTCGCCTGAGCCTTTTTGTCCAGCGCGCCGGCGATGTTCGCCGTCCCGTTCCAGACAGCCTTCACGATCTTTCCGCCCTTCACCTCCAGCACCACCTGGGCCTTCCACCCGGACTTGCTGAATTCGGCGGCTTGCGCGAAATAAACGCCGTTCTTCGCCGTGATCTTCGCTTGCGCCGCGAGCGAACCGATCGCCGCCAGCGAGAGTACGAGTATCGCTATGCCGATTCTTTTCATAGAATCCTCCCCAGAAGTGAATCTTCTTCGTAGATAGTATAGCGAACCTGTCAAGGGATTGTCTCCGTTAGCACCGCGACCAATGCCGAGGATTGACCTGCGTCAAAAAAAGAAAAGGGCCGCCATGTCTCCATGGCGGCCCCTGTTCACAGCGAAAGTCGTCTACCTAGAACTTGTAGCCCACGTAGACGCCGAGGTCGATCTTCATATTCACAATCGAAAGATCGAGGCCTAATGCATCATCGTCCTCTATTGCTTGCTTTTGCTCATCAGTGAGGAACTGAAATCCTAGGATCAATTTAGGACGAACAAATAGTACGTCAGATACTTTAATATCTGCGCCTACCCCACCCTTCAGCCAGAAATTATTAAAGTCGGCAATTTCATCATCGGTCATAAATTCCCTGAGATCATTTCCATCAGGATCTTTTATGGTGAGATTAAGGTCATAATCAATTCCCACAAGAGGAAATAATATTACTCCGCCGAGAGTTATTGGATATTTCCCTGCAATTCCGAAGGTGAGATTCGATATACTACCAATGCCCATATCGGCATAATCTGCCTCAACCAAACTTACACCATTTAATTCTGCCTTGAAAGAACCACTTAAAAACAAGCTGTACCCAATAGAAGCTTCAATGTATGTTGCATCAAAAAAAACCTCGGGTGCAATAAAGAAATTACTGTCAGTTGTTTTAAGTGTATCAACTCCATCAGTTTCTGTTGAATAAAGACTATTTAGGTTTATCTTCGCACCAGCGCCAGCGCTCATATCGATGGCATAGGTCATCGAAACCGCAGCGAGCATGAGGACGAGAATCGTGATAAATCGTTTCATGTGGTCTCCTTGTGAGAATAGTTTATACTACCGAATTTTATTTTGCAAGGGATGTAACTTCTACGCATATTTATATAGCATAATAAATTACTCATTATAAAATAATAATTAGTTATTTATAACCTCGCTTTATGCGCCCTCCCCGCTCGCATGAACGCCTTGATGTTCTCCGCGGGCGTCTCCTGGGGAAGGTCGCAGCCCGTGCTCAGGATGAAGCGTTGGCAGGATTCCATGACTCTGAGGAGGCGCTCGGTATCGGCCTCCACTTCAGACGGAGTACCGCGGAGGATGCTCCCGGTGGGGCTCAGGTTCCCGATGAGGATCGTTTTACCCCCTGAAAGCATCGTGGCCGCGGCGGGGAGGCCCATGCCGGTCTCGGGGGCGTCGAGGCTCAGGGCGTCCACGCCAGTGGCGGCCATCTCCGCCTCGAGGTGCATTGTGTTGCTGCAGATGTGGTAGACGGTGGAGACCCCGCTGTATTGACAGCTCTCGTTGATGGGCCTCACGAATGGGGCTGAGAACTGCTTGAACTGCTCGGGGGCGAGCATGACGGCGCTGGGTTCGAGCAGGGCGATGGTTTGGGCGCTCGCGGCGATGAGGAGCCGGATATAAGTGTGGATGGCGCCGGCCGCGGCGCGGCAGATCCGTTCGAGGCCCTCGGGGTCCATGACGCTGGCCATGTCCGCCTCGTCCGCGCCCACGAGGAGCCCGGCGAGGGTATAGGGGCCGCAGACGTAGGCGCACGTGAGGACGTCCCGGGGCAGGCCGAGGCTCATGAGCTTGCCCGCCTTCACGTACCCAAGGAGGAGTGCGACGAGCCGACGTTTCTCCGCTATAGCCTGGTCAAGGGCAGATTGTAGGGGATTCTGATGAAAAACCGCTTCTTCTGGTCATGCCAACAAGGATCGATGCTATGGCACGTACCCCTTATGGAGGACCCTATACAAGGGGCGGTACCCTGATAATCTTGCGCGAGAAAGGCCCGTAAATCCTGTCACGGCGTTGAAGTAGCCAATAAAAATGGTTAAACTTACTCCTGCCCACGACCGAATATTGAGTGTCGGCTACGACCGGAGTTCCCCTCCCAGTTCACTCCGGCCGGGTCGATACCCACAATGGGCGGGCCGGTTGCAAAACCGGCCTTTTTTTATCCCCCCCTCACAATCCACGATTGTTTCACCCTCTTCGTCCGCCCCCCTCATCCATATCGATCGATCTCGAGCCGCTCGACAACCGCATCGGCATCCTCGCGTGACGGAACTGCCTGTACGGTTGACCAAGAAAGCCGCCGCGCGTAGGATTCATGCGATGCGTAGAAAGCCCTCGGTGCAGTCAGTCGCTCGTGTCGTCGCGCTCCTCTGCGCGATCGGGGCCCTCATCCTCGGCGTCGGCTTCGGGGTCGCCATGGGCATGACCAGGAATGAGGCCAATTTCGAGAATTTCTCAGATTTCCGCCCCAACCTCCCCACGAAGATCCTGGACCGCAAGAATCGCGTCATCACGGAATTCTCCTCGGACGAGAAGCGGGAGATGATCTCCATCGACGAGGTGCCCAAGCACCTCCTTTTCGCCCTCCTCACCCGCGAGGACGACCAGTTCTACGAGCATCGCGGATTCTCGCTGAAGGGCATCACGCGCGCGGCGATCGGGAAGGTCTTCAAGGTGAACCTCGGGGGCGGATCGACCATCACCCAGCAGCTCGCGGGGAACCTCCTCAAGATCCGCGACCAGAAGACGATCTGGCGCAAAATCAAGGAGCTCTGGTTCGCGCTTCAGCTCGAGCGCCGTTTCACGAAGGACGAGATCCTCGAGCTCTTCATCAACGAGGTCTATTTCGGCGACGGGTACTACGGCATCGAATCGTCCTGCAAGTACTTCTTCGGGCACTCGGCCCGGGAGATCACCCTCGCGGAGGCCTCGGTCCTCGTACCCCAGCTCTCGAGCCCGATCCAGGGCATGTACAACCCCTTCAAGCACCCCGACAAGGCGAAGGGGCGCAGCCTCACCATACTCAAGGACATGGCCCGCCACGGCTACTGCACCATGGAGGAGGCCGAAACGTCCTGGAAGGAGTACTGGGACTCCTTCGACTACACCCGCGTGGCGACGGCCGCATACTACAACCGCGAGGACAATGCGCGGTACTTCTCCGAATACGTCCGCCAGCAGCTCGACGGCTTTCTTTACGGCTCCATCGACTACAACGAGGACGGGCTCACGATCCAAACGACGCTCGACCTCGATTACCAGAACGCGGCGGACCGCCACATGGCCGCGAGCATCGAGAGCGCGAACGCATCGTTCCGCGCCGATTCCGCTCTGAAGCTCCGCGAGGCAGACACCACCTTCGTGCCGATCGTGAACGGCCTCATCCTCGCCTTCGACCTCACGGGCCTCCGCTCGGCGAGCGCGCGCAACAAGGCCCTCGTCCTATCGAGCTACCACAACCAACTCAATCCCGTGGTGGACGCGGCCGCGCTCGCCCTGGGGATCGACGGCCTCAAGCGCATGACGAGCGCGAGCTACCAGACCCTCCGCGACGCTTCTAAAAAGACCACGGTGGAAGGCGCCCTCATCACCATCGAGAACGACACGGGATACGTGCTCGCGATGGTCGGCGGCTCCGGGTTCAAGCAGTCGAACCAGGACAACCGGGCGGTCCAGTCGCACCTCTCGCCGGGCTCCTGCTTCAAGCCGCTCTACTATTCGGCCGCCATCGACACGAGGCAGTTCACGCCCGCCTCGCTCATCTACGACGAGCCCGTAGTCTTCAACAACAACGACGGTACGCCCTACGTCCCCCTTAATTACAAGGGAAAATGGGAGGGCCCGGTCCTCCTCTGGTACGCCCTCGCCAAATCGATGAACGTGCCCTCGCTCCGCGTCCTCGACGGCATCGGCTTCGACGCCGCCATCGACCGCGCCGCCCTCCTCCTCGACGTCCAGGATCCGGCGGAGAAGGCCCGCGTCTTCCCGCGCTACTACCCGCTCGGCCTCGGCACCATCGATACGAATCCCTACAAGATGGCCCGCGCCTTCGCGGTCTTCGCGAACCAGGGACGCGCAGTCTCCCCTATCGCGATCCGGAGCGTCCTCGACCGCGACGGCAAGGTGGTCATGGACATCGAGAAGGACGTCCGCCTCGAGCAGAAGCGGAAGGGCGAAGGCATCCAGCTCATCAGCCCGCAAACAGCCTACGTCATGACGGACCTCCTCGGCCGCGTGACCCGCTCGCCGGGCACGCTCGCCTGGGTAATGCGTGAAGGCGATCGCTTCACCTACCTCGACGACTCCGGCAAGAAGTACACGATACCGGCTGCGGGCAAGACCGGAACGACCCAGAACTGGGCGGACGCGTGGACGGTCGGCTTCACGCCATACGTCACCACGGCTATCTGGTTCGGATTCGACCGTCCCGGCAATTCTCTCGGCGTCTCCCAATCGGGGGCGGCCATCGCGGGAGCGGCCTGGGCCGACTACATGTACGACGTCCACCGCGGCCTCCCGCCGCGCTCCTTCCCCAAGCCCGCGACGGGCCTCGTGGAAGTCGCGGTCTGCGCCAAGAGCGGGCAGATCCCCACTGACAACTGCTCGGACGGGACGGTGAAGCTCACCTTCCTCGAGGGAACCGTTCCCCGCGAGCTCTGCTCCCTCCACGCCCTGAGCGGGGAGCGAGACCAGGCCGCGCAGACGACGATACAGAACACCGGGATCCTGCTTGATCCCGGCCAGGGCGCGACCGGCTCCGATGATGACCTCCTCAAACCGCTCGATCCGTCGATCTTCGGGGACGATGGCGGAGGAGAGCCCGAGAGCTCCGAGCCGCCCTCCATCCTCGACTGAGCCAGGATGCCGCGGCCTGACCCCGCGGGCCGAAGCGGCCTGATCCCGGGGACATCTTCGGCCCGCTGTAGTTCGGTTGTACCAGCGGGGGAGGAGACGTATAATCGACCCATGGCGCCGATCGAACATCCGCGAATAAGGCCCGTACTTCTCATCGCCCTCGTCGCGGCAATCGCACTGAGCGCCGCCGCCGGCGCTCAGCCCGTCATCAAAGTGACGGGCTTCGTTTCCGACGAACTGAGCCGCGGGGAGCTCGACGCACTCGAGCGCATGGTGAGGTCCTGCGTGGCCGAGGAGCGGCTCTTCTCGGTGGTCGATGAGGCGCAGCTCGACGACGACGATGCGGAGCGGAGGAGCGACTTCATCCTCACAGGCGGAGTGCTGAGCCTGGGCGGACGCTACGCCTTCACCCTCGAGATCATAAATGCGAGAACGGGCGAGAAGCGAAGCGCCCGCGCCACCTTCGCGAACGTCAACGAAGTGGCGCTCAACGCCCGGGCCCTGACCCTCAGGCTCCTCCGGCGCGAGGAGGCGCCCCGAACCGTTGAGCGCGGCGAATCCGCGATCCGGGACGGAAGCCCCCTGGTTCTCTCCATGGTCGTCGGGACCTGGAAGGGCGACCGCGGCATCGATTCCGTGGTGATCGGCAAGGACGGCGGCGCTCTCGCCTCGTTGAGTTCGGGCGCCACCATGCGCCTCCGCGTCTTCGTGGCGGACGGACGCTTCATCGTCGAACAGGACCAGCCGAACTCACCCCTCTTCTACGCCTCGCCCTCATACTCCGCCGAGACCGCGCGTGAGATCGCGCTTAGGGCGCGCGCGATGCGGTGGGTATTTACGCTGTCCGACAACGGCGCGACGCTTTCGGGGATCAAGGAGACGACCGCAGTGTCGGGGGGCCAGGGACCGCTCGTCGTGGACAACGGGTACGTCCGCCCAGCCTCCTGGACGCGGCTCTACAGGTAGAGGACCGAGAAGCCCATCTCCGGCCCCGACCGCGACTCGGGGTCCATCACGTATCCGATGACGCTCCTCCCGAAATCGAGCCAGAAGCGGAAAGCGATCGGCTTCCTGAGCCTGCCGCCATCGCCTTTCGCGAGGGCGGCCGCGTACCAGCCGAGCGCGGCGCCCGAGAGGGAGTCCATCATCGCGTCCGATACGCGCTTCCCCGGCACGGCGATCGTCAGGGCTGGCCCCGCGCAGGACGCGAAGACGGACACCGCCGTCCCGTCGCGCTCGAGCACGAGCCCCCGGAGCACGAGCTCCCGCCCGATCGATCCCGCGAGCGAGAAGAAGGCCGCGGTTAGGACCTTGGCGGCGAGCGCGCCGGCGGGCGGCATCTCGCGTCCCCAGAAGGGCTGGTATTCCGCATCGAAGAAGGCGCGGACGCGATCGGGAGCGTCGAGGGGCAGGGCCGCGACGTCGAGGAGGAGAACGAAGGGGAGAACGTCCGGCGCGATGGCGGCTCCGCTGAAGGGCGCGCGGACGAGGTCGAGCGGCGACTCCTCAGCGATGGCGGACGGCTCGCCGTGGGCCTTCATCCAGGCCCGATGGGCCGCGAGGGCGGAATAGGCGCCGATCGCCCTCCCCCCGGCGTCCAGGCAGAGCCCGAGGCCGAGCACCCAGTCCCAGCGCGGCTCGTGCGCGGCGGTATCGAAGTAATAGCCGTCCGAGGAGGCCCTCTCGATTCCGCCCTCGAGCCAGAGGTAATAGGACCAGATGAGGCCCTGCCCCGCGACGATGAGGGGGAGCGCGGTTCCCATGGCGATGGCGCCTTCACGCTCCTTTCCCATGAGGAGGAGGCCCGATCCGGGCGCGAGGACCTCGAGGAGCATGACGCTCCCGTACCCAGGGAGGCGCTTCACCGCGGATTCCTCGTCGGCCCCGGCCTCCTCTCCGGGAGGCGCGCCCGGATCGTCATCGGCGGGTCGTTCCGGCGCCGGTATCGGCGTTCCGGCAGGGGGCGCGGTGACGTCCGCTTCCTGGGCTCGCGCGAGCGCCGCGGTCGTGAGGAGAGTCGCGAGGAAAGCGCTGATCAGGGAAAGGCGGCGCATGAGGGATGAATTATACCAGGAGCCTCCGAGCGGCCGCAAGCGCGGACCTTCCGGGGCGTCCGGAAGTGGCGGGAGCCCTGCCTCCTCGAGCTGCCCGCTGGAGGCCGCCCGAGGGCAGCGGAACGCTAGCGGCTTCGCTTCCGGCCCGAGGAGAGGCCGCCGTCCTTGGAGAAGACGACGGAGGCCAGGGCCGCGAGGGCGAAAACCGAGACGCCGATGGGGAGGGCGAGTGCCCTTCCGGGGGTCGGCGCTTCGCGGCAGGCGAGGATCTTGCCCGCGACGGAGTAGCGTTTCCGCGACGGGAGGCCGTTCACGAGGACGAGGCGTTCGCCGCGGCCGAGGTAGCCGAGGGAACGGGCCTCGAGTGCCTGCGAGACGGCGTCCGTCCGGAGGGCGTCGACCCTGCGGCGGAATTCCTCGTTAAGCCGCTTGAGCTCGTCGAGGTTCGCCTGAATTTTCGCGCGCTCCTCGCCGAGCGCCCGCATCGATGAGGGGCTCGAGGGCCCGAGGAGGATGGAAGACAGGAAGTACGCTACGAAACCCGCGTACAGGGGGATCGCAAATCGTTTCATGATGGCTAGCCAGAATAACGGCCGCCTCAGGCCGCCACTTGAGCGCAACCTTCGATATTGACATTGGATAGGGCATGGTTTAGCTTAAATTGAAGGTCAATTGGCCAGGCGGATCTGCCGATATTGGAGCATGACTCTACTGGTCGGGAGAGGGTATGGCAGTCGATAGATCGGCGAGGCGTTCAGCGCCCCCCGGGGGAACCGCCCCCCTGAGGGAAGAGGAACTGGAGAACTACGGGGTCTGGGTGAAGTCCGAGCCCGTGGATCTCGTTGAGGGCGCGGCCGAGGGCTCGTCCGACGAGGACGCCTTCTCTCCGGAGATCCCGGACATCCGGGAAGAAACCTTCCTCACAGAAGAGGAGGAGAGCCTTCTCGACGCCGTCGATTCGGACGACGGGTTAAAACCCGGGCCCTCGGATGGCATGGAAGTGGATTTTTCCGCCGACGACCTGGCCGCCCCCGCCGCGGAAACTCCTATTGAGGACGATGACATCCCCTCCCTCGAATCCTTCGAGGAGATAGAACCCCTCGCCGAGGAGGAGGCCGTCGAGAAGGAATCCGGCGCCCCCCTTTCCCCGCTCGAGGACCTCGACGATTTTTCCGTTCCGGAAGCCGAGGAGCTCCCCGACATCGAGCTGCTTTCCGGAGAGGCCTCCGCTGAATTGTCCGGGGGCCCCTCAGAGCCCGCCGAAGCGGCGATCGCCGAGGGCGGCTCCGAGGAGATTTCGCTCGAGTCCTTCGGCCTCTCAGACGACGCCCCCGAGCCGCCCCGGGAACGGGCCGCCCGCCCCGCCCACGGCGGCGACGAGGAGGTCTCCCTCGACGACTTCCTCGACGATTCCGGCTTCGGTAAGGAAGCGGCGGAGGAAGCCGCCCGCCAGGAAGCCCTCTCGCAGGAACCCATCGACCTCGACCTCGAGTTCGACGACGAAGCCGAATTCGAGACCCTCTCCCTCTCCAAGGACGTCGACGCGGATTTCATCGAGGCCAAGCCCGTCCGCGAGAGTCCCAAGGAAGAGGAGCGCCCCGCGGCGGAATCCTCTATCGAGACGGAGGAAGTCACCGACTTCGACGATATCCTCTCGGAGGATTCGACGGGCCCGGAGGCGCTCCAATTCGCTCCCGAGCGCTCGGGGACGGAAGGCATAGACCTCGACACGGGGCTCCTGGACTCGGGCCTCGTCGAGGACGCGGTCGTCGAGGACCAGACGGCCCTCGTCGCCGACGCGGACTCGCTCGGGATCGAAATCGACGAAAACGCGCGCTCCGAGGGGCCCGCCATCGGAAGGTACGAGGCGAGCCAGGAGACCGAGGACCTCCTCGCGGGCGTGGATTTCTCCGAGCCGATGGCCTATGATGGGGCCTCGGCGGGCGGTACGGGCCCTGAAGCGGCCGAGACGCCCTCCCTCGCCGGGGAGGCCGCGTTCGGCGCGGAGGACTCCTCCGCGGAGATCCAGGGATCGTTCGACGATCTCGCCGCCGTGGAGAGCGAACTCGCTGACGAGGAGGATGAAGTGCCCAATCCCAAGGGGGGCGCCGAGGTATCGGCCTCCCTGCTGCACCAGATCGCAGGCGAGCTCTCCGACATCAAGCGCGAACTCTCCTCCCTCAAGGATCAGCTCTCGGCCATCAGGCGGGACGCTCCCGCCGCCAAGCAGCCCGGCGCCGCCGAGGACGCCTCCAAGGCGCCCGGCTTCTTCGACGATGAGGAGGACGAGACGATCGCCCTCACCGGGGACGAGCTCGACAATATCCTGAACACTGCCCAGTTCTCCGAGGAGACCGGCGCCCCTGAAGAAGAATCCGCCGCGTCCGCTCCGCAGGAAGAGGCGCTGGAGGACATCATCCCCCTCGAGGAGGAGGCCGCTCCTCCCGTCGCCGAGGTCGAGGACGACAAGGGCTTCTCCGACCTCATGGCGATAGAGGAAGAGGGGCTCTCCCCCATGACCGAGGCGCCCGAGGACACTTCGTACCTCGAGGAACCCCTCAAGGACGAGCTCGAGGGGGCGGTCCTGCCCGAAACCCCGCTCGAGGAACCTGACTTGAGCGAATTCCTCGTCGACGAGAGCCCGGCCGAGCCCGAGGCACCCGTCATCGATGGCGGGGACCTCCTCGTCGAGCTTCCCGGCGAGGCCGAGGGCGAGCTCGAGGACATCACGCTCGACCTCAATCCCGACGCGAGCATCGATCCCGAGGGACTGCCCGAGGCGCCGCCCGTCCAGGCCGTCGAGGAATCCTCCGCTCCCGCCCCGCGGAATTCCGGAAAAGAATCCCCGGAGGCCCTCAAGGGCGACATCAAGAGCGTCCTCCAGTATATGGACCGGCTCCTCGAGTCGCTCCCTGAGGACAAGATCGAGGAATTCGCCCGCTCGGACCACTTCGCGGTGTACAAGCGGCTCTTCGAAGAGCTGGGGCTCGTCTGATGGGCCTCCTCGACCGGGCGCTCCGCGGAAAAGCGGACGCCCCCTCCCCCGCCAAGCGCGCCGTGCCCGCGTTCCCGTCCTCGGGAGCCGGCCTCCTCAAGCGAGCGACGCAAGAACGCTCCCGCGCTACGCCCGCGCGTTCGGGCCTCCTCGACCGCGCCGATCGCCTTCTCGCCGGGGCGGACGGCGGAAAAAAAAAACTCCTTCGCATGATCTGCCGCTGATCCTGGACGGGGGAGCCCCGCTCTCCTCCTCATCCGCCGCCAATCTCGCGAGAGTCGAGGACGCTCTCTCGGGCATACCCCTCGGCATCGAATTCCCCGTCAAGATCTTCGAAGCCCTCTCGGGCCTCCTCGGTATCGAGCGCGGCTGCATCCTCTTCCCCGATGCGGGGAGCGGCCTCCTCCTCCCCTGGGCATCGGTCGGCCTGGACGAGACGTCCACGCGGCGCATCCGCGTTCCGGCCGATATCCTCGGGGGATTTACGAAGGGCGCTCCCGCCCTCCTCTCGGGAGACGGGCTCTCCGGCCTCAGGATGTTCTTCTCGCACCGCGATTTCAGGACCGCTGCCGCTCTCCGCGCCTTGCCCGTTCCGCTCGGTTCCCTCGATTCGGCCTACATCCTGGCCCTGGATCGGGCAAAGCGTCCCGTTCCGGCGTCGATTCCAGGCTGGGAGGCCATCCGTGACCTCCTCGGCGTAAAACTCTCCGCTTTCCAGGCCGCATTCAAGGCGCCAGCGCCGCTCGCCGAAGCGCAGGGCGTCGACCGGTCGGCGGCCATCAAGGCCCGCGTCGCGACCGCCGTCGCCGACGCGCGCGCCAAGGGGCTCTCCAGCGCCGTGATCGTCGTGCCGCTCGAAAGCTACATTGACGCGGCCTGCGATGCCCTTCCCGGAGCGGACCGGTTCAGGATCTTCGAGGAGGCGGTTGCGGCGATCGCCAGGATCGTCCCCACGCCCGGCCACGCCTTCGCCCTACCCCGCCTCAGAGCGGGGATACTCTTCTGTTCATCGGCTAAACCCGATCCCGGCATCTTCCTCGCCCAGCTCGGATCATCGCTCTCCCGGCTCCTCGCGGGTACGCGCGGCAGTAAGCTCTCCGCGGAGGCCGTATTCGATCCCGCGTCGGAGGCGTCGGCCCTCGATCCCTTCCTCAGGACCGATCGGCCGGGCGACGCCCGCTCGAGGGGATGAGCCTCAGCATCGAAACATCGGCCTCCGGCGTCCCCTCCGCGTCGTCGGGAGGGGTGCGACTCCACTCGAGCCGCGATCCGCGCGAGGAGGCCCGTCGATGCCTCGAAGCGTCCGTCGACGGAGATCCCGGCACGATCCTGCTTCTCGGGCCCTGCCTCGCCTACTTAGTCGAGGCGGCGCGGTCGGCCTATCCGGGCGCCCTCATCGCCTCTGTTCAATACGACGGCGCCTTCCGCGGCCGCGAGGAGGCGGAAGCGGATATCGCTTGGTACCCCGATCTCGGCGTCGGCCTCGAGGCCTTCCTGATCGATCGCCTCGGGCCCGAGGACGTCGAGGGCCTCAGGATCGTCGAATGGCGGCCCGCCGCCCGAGCCTGGCCCGAAGCCGCCGCGGCGGCGGCGGAAGCCGTGAAGAACGCTATCCTCTCGCTCAACGGGGCGGCGAACGCGCTCGCCGCCTTCGGACGCGCCTTCTTATTCAACCCCGCTCGCAACCTCTCAGTCGGACGCGAGCGTCTCGCGCTCGCGCGGCGCGGCTCGGCGGCCGCAGTCATCGCCGCCTCGGGCCCCTCTCTCGAGTCCCTTCTTCCGCTCATTGCGGAGACGAGGCCGCGCATCTGGCTCGCCGCGCTCTCCTCCGCCCTCCCCGCCCTCGCCCACGCCGGGATCGAGCCTGATATCGTCTTCACCGTAGATTCCGGCTTCTGGGCCTTGTCCCACCTCCGTCCCGAGTGGACCCGTGCTTTCCCTGTCGCGGCCGGCCCTTCGGCCCGCGTGCCCGCGGCCCTGCTCGCGAAAACCCGGCTCCTCTTCCTGGACAGCGGAACGCCCTACGACCACGCCCTCCTCGCTCGAGCCCTCGCCGACGCCCTCCCTGCACAGACCTCGGCTACCGTAGCCGCCTCCGCCCTCGAGGCGACGCTCAGAATGACGACGGGCGCGGTGATCCTCGCGGGGATGGACCTCTCCTCCCTCGACCTTCGGTCGCACGCCCGTCCCAACGCCTTCGACGCCCTGAACGCATCGCGCAGCGGCAGGCTCCGCACTCTTCCCTCCATCGCGATGGAGCGGGAAGCGGGATCGCGCCGCGTTCCTGGCGGCCGCCGCGTATCGTCCCAGCTCGAGACCTACGCCGCCTTCCTCTCGCGCGCATCATCGGTCGAGGGCCGCGTCTACCGTTGCGCGCCGGGCGCGCCTCACATCGTCGGCGTCAGGGACATCGATCCCGAGGGCCTCGCCTCCCTCGTCTCTCGATGCGGAAACGTCCTGCCCTCACTCGGGCCGTCGAGCGCTGCCTATGAGGACGCGGCTGCCGTCGCCGCTCGGGCGATCGGCCTCGTCGATCGGGCCTACGCCGCCTTCATGTCGGATGAGCCTCTCGGGGGGCTCGAGCGCGATG
>CAZIEI010000045.1:14475-21252 GCA_964538705.1 uncultured Spirochaetales bacterium
CTGCTCGTGCCTTTGCCTTTCGAGCCTCTTAAAGCGCCGGAAAGCCCTTCGCTCCGGGAACGCTGATCTTTTTTCCGCAGCGCGCGCAGAAATATCGGAACGCCGCGATAAATTGAGGAAGCGACTTTCCGCGCTCGGAGGCACCCCGTGATCGACGCCGACCCCGCCCTGCTCGAAGCGAACCTCTCCGTTCTCCGCGCGAGAAATCCGCGCCTCGCCCGGAGGCTTGCGGCCAGCGAGAGCGACCCGAGCGTGAGGGCGGAACGCGCCCGCGACGGGAGCGTGGTGCCCTGCGTGGCCATGGGGCGGAAATCCGTCTTCCTCCACTCGCGCTTCGATCCCGTGAAGGAGGCAGAACGCCTCGCTTCCGGGAGCCCCGGGGACGGCTATTACCTCTGTCCGGGTTTGGGCGGGGGCTTCCACGTCCGCTCGCTCCTCGAGCGCCGGGGCACGAGCGGCGTCCTCGTCATCGAACCCTCCGCGCCCTTCCTCCGCGCGACTCTCGAGCGCATCGACATGCGCGATGTGCTCTCGAACGACCTCGCTGAGATCCTATCGGGCGCCGACTATGAGGAGTGCGCCGAGATCCTCTCTTCCGCTTACCTGCCCGCGCTCTCTGGCGGACTCCGGAGCCTTCCCCTTCGCGCGCGGATGGACCTCGCCCCGGCTTTGTTCAATGAGGCGATAGACTCCGTCCAGGCGGCGATCGCGCGCGTATCGTCGGACTTCACCGCCCAGGCGGTGTTCGGAAAGCGATGGTTCTCCAACGCCCTCCGCAACCTCGTCCGGGCCTCGCTTCCGCTCGCGTCGCTCCCCAGGACGGATACCGTCCTCGTCGCGGCGGCGGGCCCCTCGCTCGAGCGGCAGGTACGCATCATCGCCGCTGCCCAGGCGGAGGGCGGGTTCCTCGTCTCTACGGACACCGCCCTCCCCTTCCTCCTCGCCTCATCCCTGAGGCCGGACGCCGTCCTCAGCATCGATTGCCAGCACATCTCCTACCGGCATTTCGTGCCGGGCTACCCCGCTGGCGTACCGCTCATCGCCGAGATATCGAGCCCCGCGGCGCTCGCGCGGATCTCGAGCGAGATGATCTTCTTCACCACCGCGAATCCCCTCGGCAGGCTCCTCTCGGGACGGCTTAGGGAACTCCCCTCATTGGACGCCTCGGGCGGCAACGTGACGCACGCGGCGCTCTCGCTGGCCGACCGCATGGGAGCGCGCGAGGTGAGGCTCTTCGGGGCCGACTATTCCTACCCGCGTGGGAAATCTTACGCGCGAGGCACGCATTTGTACGCGGAGTTCGCGCGAGGGGCGTCTCGGCTCGCGCCCCTCGAGTCCCGCATGGCCGATATCCTGTACAGGAGCCCTTCGCTCGCGCGCGAGCAGATCGAGGGCGGTTTTATCTACCGGAACCCTGTCCTCGATTCCTATAAAACAGCCGCCGAGGCGTTCTCGTCGCGCATGGGGCCGATCCTCCGGCCCGAACCGGGAGAGGGGCAGGTAATCCGCGTCGCCGAACGCGCGGAAGGAAGGGAGGGGCGCATGCCCGCTCTGGGAGGATTCAGCGCCGGCGAGCCGAGGAATCGGGCGATCGACGCGCTCGCCTGTCTGCGTTCGGACATCGAGGCGCTCGCCGTACCGGAGGACCCGCTCGCCCCCTCGATCCGCAGGCTACCGCGTGACCAGGCCGAGCTCTGGCTCGCACTCCTCCCCGTTGCCGCGGCGGTCACGAGGGACTCGGGCACCACCCGCCCCCGCGAGGCCCTCGAACGCGCGCGTCGCTGGGCGATCGATTCCTTGACGTCCTACCTCCATGCTCTCCCCGCGGCAAAACCATAGAGTCTCTCGGCGAGGGCCTCGTAGGCCTTGCCCGTCTCGATGAATTTCTCCTTCAGCTCGATCGCCCGTTTCTTGAATCTTCCGTCGCCGCCGCGGTCGGCTTCCAGGTATCCCGCGACGGTCGTCGCGAAATAGGCGGGAGCTTCGGCGGGCGGCTGTTGGAGGAAATAGGACGCGAGTTCGTTCACCATGAGGTCATCGTCGTCGAGGTCATACTCCTTGTAATCGAAGTACTCGAGGACGTAGGCCTTCACCTCGGGATCGGTCCGCACCCATAGCTCGGCTGCCGCGGCCCTGAATTCCGGATCGGTGAAGTAGATACCGTGGTAGAGCTCGTGCGCCATGAAGCGCCGCTCCATGGCCGCACCCGACGCGGGGCTCGTGGATATGATCGCGCGGTCCTCAGCTCCCTCGATTCCGTTCTCCCCGCGGATGAGGTGTCCCATGCCTAGGAGGAGGTCCTTAAGCTCGATCTCGCTCGCGTTGAGCGTGAATCCCTCGGCCTCTGCCTTCGCGTAGAAACGGCCCAGGTCCCGCGCCCGGTAGTCGTGGGCGTTCCAACCGTGGAGACCCCGTATCTCCTCGTCACGCGCGAGTCTCCCCCGAAAGCCCTTCTTTTCTACGTAGAACGCGAGGCGCTTCAGGTAGTCGTCCTGTACCCCGTAGTCCTTGAATCGGAATATGAGAATGCCGGGAAGCTCCTTCCAGGCGAAGAACTCGTACCGGCCACGCCTGAACGAAGCAGGGTCTGAGGAGAGAATGGCGAGCGGATGCGCCTCGATCGGCTCGAGCGCGGGTACGATCGGAGCTTCCGTCGCGGAGGGTTCGAAGACGTCGGGGATCGCGTCGGTGCCGACCGCCGCGGAAGCGCCGCTCGACCGACCGGCGGGGGACGGCGATGGAGCCTTCTTCCCCTGCGCGCATGCCGCGAGGGCGGAGAGCGCGGCCACCGCGAAGGCGACGCGCGCGAGGAGGCTTCGCCTCATCCGAGCATTGAGAAGACGCTGAGCGCGAGGAGCCGGGCGATCTCGTACTTCCGCGCAGAGTTCCGCCCGCCCTCCTCCCTGAGGAGGCTGTCCCAGCGGCCCATGAAGCCGTCCGGCAGGCGGGAGAGCGACGGAAGCGCCTTCATGGTGTACCGGTAGGATGGTTCGAAGCGCTGGTTGGCCGCGAAGAGGGCCGACACGGTGCTCGTCAGGAAGCCGGCGAGGGAGACGTCGGTGAAAAAATCGTCGGAGCGTGTGGTCGAAGCACCAAGATCGGAGAGGAAGTGCTCCATCTTGGAATAGTAGGCCGAAAGGAGATCGTTCCAGAACGAGGGCGGGAGATCCCGTGTGGCCGCCCTCGCCGCGTCTATCCATCCCGTCCGCGAAAAAAGCGGGGAACACTCGTGGAGCTTGTAGAAGGGATAGGTTCCCGTCTCTCGAATCGCGGAGGCGATCGCCTTCTTTCCGGAAATGAGGGCGTCCACCGCTTCGATGGATCGGTATTCCACGTGCACGGGCAGGGAATCGGCGAAGAAGCGGTCCTTCACCTCGTGGAGGGCGGTTTCGAAGGGCAAGGGGTTCCCGTAGAGCTCCCGCCTCCGCGCCTCGTCGGGCGCGGGACCGCGGCAATACGCGTCCATGACCAGGGTGAAGTAGGGATCGTTGATGTCCTCGGCGGCAGCCTCGCCGATCGTCACGCATTCGATGGCTTCGACCGACGCGAGCGATTCCGCGATCGCGCGGGAGATCTTCTCGACTTTGAGCCTCATAGCGCCGTCCTTCCTTCCCGTGTTCCGTTACTGTATCATGCCTCCGTGGATTTGTTAATCGAAAAAGCCCGCGGCTCCTCCTCGCTCCTCCTCGCCCTCTCGCCGCGCGAGTCCATGAGCGCCCCCCTCGAGGGGCTCCGTCGCCTCGCCGAGAGGCCATCGCCCTTCCCCCTCCTCGCACCCCTGGCCTTCCTGCGCAGCGAGCCCCCCCGCGCCGCGCTCGCCGAGGCAGCCGACGCGCTCAGGGGCGGCTTCCGCACCCTCAAGTTCGCTGGCTCGGGGGGATGGATCTTCCTCGCCCTGGACGCCGAGGGTCCCTGGGCGCGCGCGCGGCTCGCACTCGGAGACCTCGTCGTGGCCGGATTCCTCCCGGAATTTCCGGGGCTCCTCCTCGGATCTGGGGCACCCGCCGACGGCGCCGCCCCACCCTCCTCGGCCCTCGGCGCCTGGACTCTCGACCTTTTCAAGTTCGAATACGGACCGGAGGGGCCCCTGTCCGGATGCGTTTGGACCCTCGTCTCGTCCCTGCCCGTGCGGAAAACCGGGCCAGAACGCAGCCCGCCGCCGCCGAGGCACTCCTAGGCATCGCCGACGCGACCGTGGTATATTCTCCGCGCTGTAACCTTCAGGCGGCGAGGTGTTCTTACCGTATCGCGCGGGCCTTAGTCCGCCGCGCCGCACAATCCTAGCGAGCCGAGGTGATCATGAAGCGCGCCCGCCCTGTCATTTTAGCCCTTTTCGCGCTCTGCGCGTCCGCGATCCTCGCGGCCCAGGCCGATAATCCCGTAACCGAGAAGCCAGTTACCGAAGAACCCGCGACCGACAAGCCCGAGGCCGAGAAGCCGGCCGCTACCAATCCCTACCGCCCGGGCGACGGCCTCTTCAGCATCCAGCTCGGGACGAACGCCCCCCTCTTCATGCAGTCCATGGCCGACGGCTCCGTCGGACCCACGAACCTGTACTGGGGCGGTTCCCTCTCCCTCCGATACATGACCTTCCTCACCAAGGGTTTCGCCCTCGGCGGAGAGGGCGGAGCCAGTTTCAACGTCGACCATACCGAGCGCCGCACGCTATACGCGGTCCCGGTGACTTTCGAGGCCCTCTGGTATCCCGTCCGCATGCCCTTCGAATTCCCTATGGGCATCGGCGCGGGAATGGCGCTCCTCAACCTGGGCGACTACTACCGCTTCGACCCCATAATCAAGCCGGAGATCGGAGCCTACTACCGCGCAAGCCCCTCTTGGTCGTTCGGCCTCACGCTCTCCTACAATTGGATCATCGACATCTACGACTTCCAGGGGACCGAGAACAACCAGTTCGGTAACTTCCTGGACATAAGGCTTTCCGCCCTCTACCGCCTCTAGGGAGAACGATCAATGCGAGACAACGCCCGTTGCGCCAAGGAGCGACATATGGATAAACGCACCGCCTCGGTCCGGCCCGGCACGTCCGGACTCATCGCCGCCGCCCTCATGGCCGCAGCCCTCGTGGCGGCGATGATCTGCGTTTCCTGTTATAACGATCCCGAGGGCCTCTTCTTCAGTCTCCGCTACGAGCAACCCGTGAACGACGACGCCACGGAGCTCTTGGCCGGGACCTCTCCCTCGGGCATCGCTCGTATGGGGGACGCCTACTACCTCGCCGCCGGCCGCGTCTTCGTTCGGGGCCTTGAGCGCGAGGCCGGGGCCTGGACCGATGCGGGCATGCCCGCCGGCGCAGCCTTCTGCACCGGCCTCGCCGCATCCGCGACCCGCGTCTATGCGGGTTTCGTCGACAACGAGGCGGCGAACCTCGGACTCCACTACACCGACGGCGCGGCCTCGCCCCTTGCTTGGACCGAATTGAACGCCGGCGTCTTCAGGGCGGACGGCGTGAAGATCACCGGGATCATGGCCGCGAACGGCATCGTATTCGTCTCAACCGAGGAAACCGTCGCCGGTGCGCGCTACTTCCGCTTGTACCGGATAAGCGAGGTCGGCCCCTCCGTGGTCGGGACCAACGTCAGCATTTCCTTCGATTCCGACGATCCCTGGGACTTCAAGCCCATCGTCTCGTTGACTCATGACGGCGGACAGTATTGGTTCGTCTCCGGCGCCGCTATCTATTCCGGCGACGGCACCACTTTCACGCAGCTCACGGGCGAGGACGACATGCCCGAAAAAACGAGCCTCAAGGCCATCCGCTGGTCGCCGGAGCTCGATCGCCTCATCATCACGACCGGATCGGGCATGTTCCGCGCCGACTCGAGCGAGAGCCTTTCCGGCTCCACCCCCGGCCGCATCTACGCGCGCTCCCTGGGCACCTGGGAACACAGCGAGCCCATCGTCCTCGTCGACAACCAAACGTCGGGCGGCTATGCCAACTTCACCGACTGTCTCGTGCTCCCCGGCGCCGCAGGCGAATGGCTCCTCCTCGCGGGCTCCGCGCCCAGCATCAAGTACGGCGAAGGCGATGGTCAGAACAACAAGGCCGCCGTCGCAAAGGGCTATGGCACATTCCGTCCCGCCTCCGTCACCGGTTCCATCCTCGGCATTGCCGCGGCGGACAGGTCCCCGTCTCCTGTGGCTTCGGCGACCAACCTCGGAACCACACTCATCAACGAGGCCGTCACGGGCTTCGCCGTGGACGCTTCCGTGTCCGCAGGCGACCCCGGCTTCGTCTTCGCCTTCACTGCGGGCGACGGGCTCTACTCGAACTGGTACGACGGATCCGCCTGGGAAGGCTGGTTCCACGAGTAGGCGATGAAGGAAGGCAGGGAGCTCTTCGGCTCCGCGCCGGGCGGCTCCCCCGCCGAGCCCCTGGCCGCGCGGATGCGTCCGCGCGGCCTCGATGAGTACGTCGGCCAGGACGCCATCCTCGGGCCGGGCCGCCTCCTCCGCAGGGCCATCCAGGCCGATCAGCTCTCATCCCTCATCTTCTACGGGCCCCCGGGCAGCGGCAAGACCACCCTCGCCCGCGTCATCGCGAACACGACCAAGAGCCGCTTCATCACCATTAACGCCGTCCTCTCGGGCATCGCCGATTTAAGGGCGGCGATCGAAGACGCCAAGGCGGAGAAGGACTACTACGACCGGCGCACCATCCTCTTCATCGACGAAGTGCACCGCTGGAACAAAGCCCAGCAGGACGCCCTCCTTCCCTGGGTGGAAAACGGTACCTTCATCCTGATCGGCGCCACCACT
>CAZIEI010000046.1:0-21005 GCA_964538705.1 uncultured Spirochaetales bacterium
GCCTCCGAGATCGAGAAGAATCCCTTCGTGGTGTTCGAGCGGAAGGTCAAACCCGCCAAGGGCCTCATCATCGCCCGTGCGTTCTGGAACGCGCTCACCGCGTGAAGCAAGTGGATCCCGAGGGGGCGCAGACGAGCGCGCACGCCCCCATCGCGCCCGGTTCCGCCAAGCGGGGAAAGCTCCTCGCCTTTCTCGCCTCGCCCGCGGGTATCCTGGTCGTCCTCGCCGACCTCTACGTCATGGGCGTCGTCTTCCACGTCATCCCCGCGACCCGGCCCATCGTGCTCGCCATGACGCCCGTCTTCCTCGCGCTCACCGGCGTCGCCGCCCTCCTCGCCGTCCGTCCGCGCATCGACAGGAAAACCGCGATCTGGCTCGCGGGGACATACGCGGCCACCTTCGCCCTCGAGGCCATCGGCGTCGCCACGGGCCTTGTCTTCGGCACTTATGGATACGGAGACGTCCTGGGCCTCAAGCTCCTGGGCGTCCCCCTCGTCATCGGCTTCAACTGGGCCGTCATCGTCTTCGGCCTCGCATCGGGGATCGAACGGATCCTCCCGCGAGCGACGTACCTCCAACCACTGCTCACAGGCCTGGGAGCCCTCGCCTTCGACGCTCTCATGGAGCCCGTCGCCATCAGGCTCGGCTACTGGACCTGGGCGGACGCCGCGGTGCCTCCCAGGAACTACGCAGCCTGGTTCCTCATCGCTGCCGCCTGCGGAACCGCGTTCAGGCTCGCTAGGATCGGCGCGAGGAATCCCGCGCCGATCATCTACGTCGGGATGCAGGCCGCATTCCTCGCGGCGCTGAGGATCGCGCTCGCCTGAGCGCGGAGCGGGGACCGCATGGGCGCTGACGGACGCTGCGCGATCGTCGGAGGGGGAATAGGCGGACTCACGTGCGCGGCCTACCTCGCGAGCATGGGATACGAGGTCGACCTCTTCGAGCAGGAGAAAATCCCGGGTGGCAAGGCGCTGAGGCGGAGCTCGGGCGAGTTCACCTTCGACGGCGGGCCCACCCTCTTCACCATGCCCTTCGTGCTCGACATGATGGCCAGCGAGACGGGCGGCGAGAGCGGCCTCGGGATCCCCCTCATCCCCCTCGAGGAGACCTGCCGCTACTTCTATCCCGACGGAACGACGTTCCGGGCCTACGCGGACCGCGCGCGGCTCTACGACGAAGTGGCCCGGACGATGAAGGATCCGCCCGAGCGGATGTCCGACTACCTCTCGCATTGCAAGCGCATCTACGACCTCTGCTCCGACCTCTTCCTCTTCTCGAGCTTCCACGAGCTCGACATGCTCCTCGAGCACCGCGACATGATGTCCCCCTTCCAGGTTCCGGAGCTCGACTTCATCCGCACCATGCACCGGGCGAACAAGTCCTTCTTCAAAGATAGGCGCCTCCTCCAGTACGCGGACCGCTTCGCGACCTTCAACGGGAGCGATCCCTACCGTGTCCCCGGCACCCTCAACATCATCCACCACGTCGAGGGCCTCGGGGCCTCCGTTCCCGCGGAAGGCATCGCGGCCATACCCGAACGGCTCAGGGAGTACGCCGCTTCCAAGGGCGCGCGCATTCATACGGGGGTTCCGGTGAGCAGGATCGCCCTCAAGGACCGGAAGGTCGCCGGAGTCGTGACTCCGGAGGGATTCCTTCCATACCGCACCGTCGTGAGCAACGTCGACGTCTCCACCACGTACCGCACCCTCCTCCGCCGCGAGCGCAATATCGACGCGTTCAAGTACCGGATGATGTCTCCCTCGAGCTCGGCCATCGTCTGGTACTGGGGAGTGCGCGTAAAGGAGGAGAGCCTCTCGGTCCACAACGTCCTCTTCCCCGCCCGCTACGCGCGCGAGTTCAGGGACCTCTTCTCGCGCGGACGCTGTCCGCGGGATCCGACCGTCTATATCTACGTCTCGTCCAAGTACAACCCGTCCCACGCGCCCGAGGGCCACGAGAACTGGTACGTGATGATGAACGCCCCCAGCATACGGCGCCAGGACTGGGAAGCGGAGATCGCCCGAGCGCGGGAACGGGTCGTCGCGGCCATCCGCGAGCGCCTCGGGATTGACGTCGATTCGCTTCTCGTGAGCGAAGAGGTCCTCACGCCGGACGAGATCCGCTCGCGGACGGGAAGCCACCGCGGAAGCATCTACGGGATATCCTCCAACAACATGTTCTCAGCCTTCCTGAGGCAAGGCAACCGTTCGCGGATCTTCGAGGGGCTCTACTTCTGCGGCGGGAGTTCCCACCCCGGAGGGGGCATCCCCCTCGCCCTCCTCTCGGGGCGCATGGCCGCGAAGCTCGTGGACAGGAAGGGCCCGCGATGATCCGCTCCGCGAGGACGACCTGGGCGAAGGCGGTCTTCGTCCCCGTCATCGAGGGGCTCCTCAGGACCCGCTTCAGCCATTTCTACCTCGCGGATCCGCTTCCCGCCGTCGATCCGTCCTCCCCCCTCCTCCTCACGCCGAACCATTTCAGCTGGTGGGACGGTTTCTTCTTCTACCATCTCCTCAGACATTCGGGGCTGAGGTCCCGGAAGCCCGAGCTCATGATGCTCGAGAGCCAACTCAAGAAACATTGGTACTTCAAGCACCTCGGGGCCTTCTCCATCGCCCCGGGCAACCGGAGCGCGCTGGAATCGGTCGGTTACGCGTCGGAACGCCTCCGCGATCGGACGAACGTCGTGGTCGTGTATCCGCAGGGCGAGCTCCGGAGCTACGCCGAGCGGCCCGTGGCCCTGAGGCGCGGCGTCGCGCGCATCCTGCGAGGAGCGGACCCCGACGCGACGGTCCTCCCGGTGTTCTTCAAAGTCGAATATTGGGATAGGATGAAGCCCGAGGTCTGGTGCGGATTCGGCGCCCCCTGGCGGGGAGCGGACGCGGCGGAGGATTTCGCCGCCTTCGAGGCCGCCTTCAACCGCGGCATCGCCGGCTTCGACGCGAGGGTCGGGCTCCGGAAATCCGTGGCGGACCTATTCAAGGATAGGGCGTAGGGAACGCATGAGGGAACGGTACGGCGAAACATATCCGCGCGATCTCGACGTCCTCATCCTGGGAGCGGGGCTCTCGGGCTGCCTCGCGGCGGTGGCCGCGAAGGAAGCGGGGCGCGAGGTCCTGGTCCTGAGCAAGGTCCATCCGCTCCGGAGCCACTCCTGCGCCGCGCAGGGCGGCGTCAACGCCGCCCTCTACGAGCCCGACGCCGGCAAGCACGCGGACGACACCCTGCGCGGCTCCGACTACCTCGCGGACCGCGGGGCCGTCGAGCTCCTCTGCGGCGAGGCCCCTGCCGCCGTGCGCAGGCTCGACGCCATGGGAGCGACCTTCTCGCGCACGGACGACGGGCGTATCGCCCAGCGGCCCTTCGGCGGCCAGGGCGCGGCCCGCACCTGCTACGCGAAGGACCGTACGGGACTCGCCTGCCTCCAGACCGCCTACGAGAGCGCCATCAGGGCCGGCGTGCGCTTCCTGGACGAGTGGTACGTCACGGACCTCCTCTACGACGCGTCCGAACGCCGCGCCTACGGGGCCGTGGCCTTCGATATCAGGGACTCGCGCCCCGTCGCCTTCGCGTCACGGACGGTCGTCGTCGCGACGGGCGGCTACGGGCGGGCGTTCAAGCGCAACTCCAACGCGCACGCGAACACGGGCGACGCCCTCTCCCTCGCGCTCCGCAGGGGACTCCCCCTCGAGGACATGGAGTTCGTGCAGTTCCACCCCACGGGCCTCGCCGAGTCGGGCATCCTCATCTCGGAAGCCGCCCGCGGCGAAGGAGGCTACCTCGTCAACGCCGAAGGGCGGCGCTTCATGGAGGACTACGCGCCCCTTTCAATGGAACTCGCGCCACGCGACGTCGTCTCCCGCGCCATCGAGACCGAGATCCGCGCGGGGCGGGGCGTCGGACCGGACAAGGGCGCGGTCCACCTCGACCTCAGGCACCTGGGTAGCGGCCTCATGAAAGCGAGGCTGCCCGAGCTCCTCGACCTGGCGCTCTGCTTCCAGGCGGAGGACATGACCCGCGTCCCCGTCCGGGTCGCCCCGACCGCGCACTATTCAATGGGCGGCATCCCCGTCGATCTTCGCTGCCGCGCGCGCTCGGGCGCCGAGGGCGTCGCGACGGGACTCTACGCCGCGGGCGAATGCGCCTGCGTGAGCGTGCACGGCGCCAACAGGCTGGGCGGGAACTCCCTTCTCGAGGCTCTCGTCTTCGGAGAGCGCGCGGGCAGGGCGGCCGCGGAGGACTCTGCGGGCATCGGGTTCAGGAAGGCGCTGGCGGAGGACCTCCGTCCGACGCTCGAAGAGCTCGCCTCGCTCCGCGGGGACGGAACAGAGAGCCTCGCGGGCCTGCGGACGGAGCTCCAGGAGAGCATGTCGAGGAACGTAGGGATATTCCGAGACGAGGCCGGCCTCGCCGAGGAGACGCGGATCCTCGAGAGCCTCGGCGAGCGGCTGAAGCGCGTGCGGCTCAACGACGCGTCGACCTGCTTCAACACCGAGATGAGGGAAATCCTCGAGCTCGGGCACATGATCGATTACTCCAAGGCGATCGCGGCGGCGGCGCTCGCGCGGAAAGAGAGCCGCGGCGCGCACTTCAGGACCGATTATCCTGAGCGGGACGACGTGGGTCCGGCCATGCACAGCCTCGCGTTCGCGCGCGGCCCCTCCATCGCCGTGGAGCGGTTTCCCGCGGAATCGGGCGCTCCGGCGCCGGGATCGCGGGACTAGGGGCGGGGGCATGGAAGAGAGAGAGAAAACAGCGGCGCGGTTCGCGATGACCTTCCGCGTGTTCCGCTACGATCCCGACCGGGACAGCCTCCCGCGCCGCGAGGACTTCTCCGTGGAATGCGGCGAGGACGACCAGCTCCTCGACGTCCTCGTGAGGATCAAGGAGACGCTCGACCCCACCCTCGCCTTCCGCTCCTCCTGCAGGCACGGCATCTGCGGCTCCTGCGCGGTCCGTGCGGGAAACAAGCCCGTCCTCGCCTGCAAGACGCCCGTGCGCGAGCTCAGAGCCCGCTTCGGCGACGTCGTCCCCGTCGATCCCCTGGACCGCGCCAAGGCCGTCCGCGACCTCGTCGTCGACAGGGATGATTACTGGGCAAAGTACCGCGCCGTTCGGCCCTTCGCGGAGACCCTGCGCCATAAGGGCGGCGATACCCCGCTCCGCCCTTCGGCCATCGCGCGCATCGCTGACGCCGATACCTGCATCAACTGCTCCATCTGTTATTTCGGCTGCCCCGTCGTGAGGATCGAGCCTCCCTACCTCGGCCCCTCGGCCTTCGCGAGGGCCTACCGCTTCGAGGCCGATCCCCGGGACCATTCCTCGACGCGGCTCCGGATCGTGAACCGGGCCGTCGCGGGCGTCTGGGACTGCGTGAAGTGCCTCCAGTGCTCTGAGGCCTGCCCCAAGGGGGTGGATCCCTTCCGCAAGATCACCGCCCTCCACGAGCTCGGCGCGAAGGCGGGGGCCGTCCGCGACGGCGTCCGCCTCCGCCACGCGAAGGGCTTCAGTCTCGCGTTGCGCCAGGTGGGCTTCATCAACGAGATCGTTCTCGCCCTCTATACGATGCGCCTCAGGATGATCCGCCTCGCGCCCCGCGGCGTCCTCATGTTCTTCAGGCGCAAGCTCCACCTGAATCCCCTTTGGCCTCGGTCCATGCGGCTCGAGGAGATCAAGAAGCTCTGGCGGAGGAAGCGGCCATGACCTACGCGCTCTACACGGGCTGCACGCCCAAGGTCGCCGAGCCCGAGCTCCTCTTGTCCGCAATTGCGGTCGCCGAGGCCCTCGGATGGAACCTCATCCAGAAGCGTGAGTTCACCTGCTGCGGCGGTTCCCACCTCCAGGACTACGACGACGGGATGGCCCTCCTCGCGAACGCGCGGAACCTCGCGTACGCGGATGAAGAGGGCATGGACCTCGTCACCCTCTGCAACACCTGCCAGTTCGTGCTCGCCGACTACCGCTCGCGCCTCCTCGCCGACGAAGGCCTGAGGGACAGGACGAACGAGCGGCTCGCGCCGCTCAAGATCCGCTTCACGGGGAAGAGCAGGCCCAGGCATTACCTCTACGCCCTCATCGAGGAGCTCGGCTACGAGGGAATCGCGGCCCGCGTGAAAAACCCGCTCCGCGGGCTCAAGGTCGCTTCTTTCTACGGCTGCCACAACATCCGCCCCTCGGCGATCCAGGCCGGGGCCAACGGCGGCGAGGATCCCTGGAAACCGCGGTCCCTCGACAAGCTCGTCGCGGCCTTAGGCGGCGAGCCAGTCTCCTTCACGGAGACGAACGGCTGCTGCGGCTTCCACACGAGCCTCGCCAACGCAAAGGTATCGGGCGCGCTGAGCGGAGCCATCCTCTCCCAGGCCCACGAGGCGGGCGCCGACGCCCTCATCACGCCCTGCCCCCTCTGCCACACCAACCTCGACGCAGCGCAATACGAGGCCAAGGCCGCCATAGGGATCGGGATCGGATTCCCCCTTCCCCGATTCATCGAGCGATTCCGCCTCACCCCCGGCTTCCTCAAGGACGGATTCTCCCTCCCGGTCCTCCACTTCGAGCAGCTCATCGGCATCGCGTGGGGCATCGATCCGCGGAAGCTCGGCCTCGGGCGCAACATCGTGCCGGCGCGGTCGAGCCCCCGCCTGCGGAAGCTCCTCGAGGAGAACGCGAAGGAACGGAAGGACGCGAAGCGCGGAGCGCGAAAGCGATGAAACCGGCCGGGCTCGAGTGCCTGAGGCCGATCGAATTCATCAAGACCGCCCTCTCGCTCCTCAAGAGGCCGCGCTCCTGCTGGAAGGCCGTGCGTCCCAAGACCCTCTTCGCGGGCGCGTCGCCCGTCATCATCGGGATCGCCCTCGCATTCCTCCCGGGAACGGCCGGTCAGGCGGCCGGACCTCCGGCAGTATTCCCATGGCCCTCCCTCCTCCTCGCCCTCGCGATCCTCCTCTGCACCCTCGCGCTCCAGGCCGGCGCCAACGTCGCGAACGACTACGCCGACTACGTCCTCGGACGCGATACCGCGGAGCGCCTCGGGCCCAAGCGCATGGCGAGCTCGGGCGAGCTCGAGCCGGGGCAGGTCCTCGTCCTCGCCCTCGCCGCCTTCGGCGCGGCCATCCTCATCGGAACCTATCTCGTCTCCGTCGCGCGCTTCCCCGTCCTCTTGATCGGCTGCGCCTCCCTTGCCGCCGCCGCCGGCTATTCCCTCCTCTCGACGCCCAGGGCGCCCCTCGGCGGCGGAGAGCTCGCGGCCTTCGCCTTCTTCGGGCCCGTGGCCACCGCGGGGACCTATTACATCCTCAGGGGCGTCTTCAGCCCGGCCGCCCTCCTCTGCGGGATCGCACCGGGGCTGCACTCCCTCTCCTTGATCACGGTGAACAATTACCGCGACGTCGAGGAGGACCGGAAGAGCGGCAAGCGGACCCTCGTCACCCGCTTCGGACCGAGAGCGGCGCGGATCCTCTACGCGG
Source organism: uncultured Spirochaetales bacterium (assembly GCA_964538705.1). Classification (GTDB taxonomy): domain Bacteria; phylum Spirochaetota; class Spirochaetia; order Treponematales; family JBGSOB01; genus CAYNQK01. Next base: position 7,467 of record CAZIEI010000046.1, read on the forward strand.
GGATGGTCATCGCGCCCTTGACCGGCCCCATCGTCCTCTCCGCCTCCCGGCCCTTGAGCGCGGCCTTCGCCCTGCCCCTCGCCGCCCTTGCGCCGAGCGTCCTCCTCTACCTGCGCCTCTTCCGCGGTACGCCCGGGCGGTGGATGAACAAGCTCCTCTTCGGCACCTCGCTCGTCATGCTCGGGCACGCCCTCCTCTTCGCGCTCTCCGTAATCTTGACGCGCGTCCTTCCCTGATCGGGCGGCGGAAAGCGTCAAGCTCTCCCGCGCTCAGCGTCGATCCTGATCCGAACAGTTGACAAACGTCCCGTTTGGCTACAGCCTGCATGAAGCGGACCGCCTAACGGATCCGCGGCGCAGGAGGGAAAGCGCATGGACATGAAGGCGATCTGGCACGGCGGCGACTACAATCCCGATCAATGGCTCGACAGGCCCGAGATCATCGACGAGGACTTCAGGCTCTTCAAGCTCGCGGGCGTGAACGCGGTCTCCATCGGCATCTTCTCCTGGACCGCGCTCGAGCCCGAGGACGGTACATACGATTTCGGCTGGCTCGACGGCATCATGGACCGCCTCGCGAAGGCTGGCATGAACGCCGTACTCGCGACCCCGTCGGGGGCGAAGCCGGCGTGGATGAGCGCGAAGTACCCCGAGATACTGCGCTGCCAGGCCAACCGCGTCCGCGACCTCCACGGAAACCGGCACAACCACTGCTATACCGCGCCCGCATACCGGAGAAAGGCCGTGGAGATGAATACGCGCCTCGCGGAGCGTTACGGGAAGCATCCCGCGCTCGCGCTCTGGCATCTCTCCAACGAGTACGGCGGGGAATGCCACTGCCCGCTTTGCCAGGACGCCTTCCGCGCGTGGCTCAAGGAGCGCTACGGAAGCCTGGACGCCTTGAACGCCGCATGGTGGACCGCCTTCTGGAGCCATCGCTATACGGACTGGTCGCAGATCGAGAGCCCGGCGCCCCAGGGCGAGGGCTCCGTGCACGGGCTCATGCTCGATTGGAAGCGCTTCGTGAGCCATCAGTCCCTCGACTTCTTCAAGGCCGAGTCCGCGCCCCTCAGGAAGATCACGCCAACGGTTCCCATCACCGTGAACATGATGGGCACCTACCCCGTCCTGAATTACTGGGAGTGGGCTCCGCACGTGGACGCGATCAGCTGGGATTCCTACCCTCGCTGGCACAACGCCGACCAGGACGACGCGGCGGAAGCCGCCAAGACGGCCTTCGCGCACGACATCATGCGGAGCCTCAAGGGCAAGAGCTGGATCCTCATGGAGAGTACGCCCAGTCAGGTGAACTGGCAGCCGGTGAACAGGCTCAAGAAACCGGGCATGCACCGCCTCTCTTCAATGCAGGCCCTGGCCCACGGCTCCGACACCGTCATGTACTTCCAGTGGCGGAAAGGCCGCGGCGCCACCGAGAAATTCCACGGCGCGGTAGTGGGTCACGCGAACACCGAGAACGCGAGGGTGTTCAAGGAAGTGGCCGCGCTCGGCGAGGAGCTCAAGGGGCTCTCCGGCATCGTGGGGGCGGAAACCCGCGCTAAGGCGGCCGTCGTGTACGACTGGGAGAACCGCTGGGCGATCGACGAGTTCTGCGGATTCTCGCGTCCGGGGCGGGACTACGAGAAAGCGACGGCGGAATTCCACGCCGCGCTCTGGAAAAAATCCATCCCCTGCGACGTGCCGAACGCGGACCAGGATCTCTCGCGCTACGCCCTCGTGGCGGCGCCCTGGCTCTACATGGTCAGGAAGGATGTCGCGGAGCGCCTCGAAGCCTTCGTACAATCAGGCGGAATCCTCGTCCTCACGCATTTCTCCGGCATGGTGAATGAAAGCGATCTCTGCTTCCAGGGCGGCTTCCCCGGCCCCTTGCGGAAACTCGCGGGGATCTGGGCGGAGGAGATGGACAGCCTCTGGGAGGGGCAGACGAACCGCCTCATCCCAGCGAAGGGCAATCGCCTCGGGCTCTCGGGCGAGTACAGGATCGATACCTTTTGCGAGCTCATCCACGCCGAAGGCGCCGAAGTCCTCGCGACCTACGGAGACGACTGGTACGCGGGGAGGCCCGTTCTCACGAGGAACGCCTACGGGAAAGGCGCCGTCTATTACCTCGCGGCCCGCGGGGAGAGCCGCTTCGTGGACGATCTCATGGCCGCCCTCGCGAAGGAAGCGAAGCTCGAATCCGCGTGGTCCGAGCCCCTTCCCTACGGTGTCAACGCACAGACGAGATACAAGGGTGGGAAGAAATATACATTCCTCATGAATTTCACGGAGAAGGAAGCGGCGGGATTGCCGGCCTTCGGGTGCAGGATCGTCGAAGGATGAGTCGAACGAGCGGTCCGCGCCTAACCGCGGGCCGCTCACGCACGATCCTCGTCGAATTATAGGACCACCGTAACGGTATATTCCTTCTCGTTCGCGGTGACATCCAACGTAACGGGATTGCTATCAAAAAAATCATTCATTTGATCGCCCATGACCGTAAACTGGATATCCTCCACGTCTCCGCCGCTCAAAGAGAAGTCGCAAACGTACCCGCTGGCCGTATCCGTCATGATGCCATTGATGGAGGTGTACACTGTTCCGAAACCGCTGCTATCGTAATTCGTGAATGTATAGACATCATTGACTACCGTCACTCCCTCCGGCAGAGTGGCAGTCATGGTAGCATTCAATACTCCGCACAGAGAAACAAAGGCTGCCTCGGTGACCGTCGCGTCATCCAGCGTAACGTCTTCGGGTGCGCATGCGCCTAGAACGGCTAAGAGTGCGAGAATAAGCAGAATGTAAATAAATCTTCTCATGACGGATGCCTCCAGGGAATGGTTGAATCGTTTCGTCGCGGAATGAATCACGGAGCCATTGGACTGTCAAGAAATCAAGCAGGAAGCATTTCCTTTCCTATGAAAGAAATGCGGGCATAGGGACAAAAGTTAGCATCGAGGATTTAACCGTTGATGGCTCGATATCGCTGAACGGCCGGCGCTTGGCCGGGGAACTTCCCGTATCAGGCCTTCACCGATCCCAGGAGACCCGCCACGAACTGCTTCTGCATGGCCAGGAAGATCGCGAGCACGGGCAGGATGGAGACGCAGACGATGACCATGAGCCCGCCGTACTCGATGGTGTAGGCCCGCATCATGGACGACATGGCGATAGGGAGGGTCTTCTTGGCCTCCGTGAGGATGGTCATGAGGGGCCAGAGGTAGTTGTTCCACTGTCCGATGAACATGTAGATCCCCGCGGACGCGAAGCTCGCCTTCATGGAGGGGATGACGATGCTCACGAATATACGGAACTCGCCCGCGCCGTCCACCCGTGCGGCCTCGATGATCTCCGTGGGAAACATCCTGAAATTCTGCCTCAGGAAGAAGATGATGAACACGCTCATCATCGAGGGCAGGATGATGGCGAGGTGGCTGTCCAGGAGGCCGAAGAACGAGATGAGCTTGAAGAGCGGGATGACGATGGCGATCTGCGGGATGATGAGGGTGAGGAGGAGGATCGCGAAGATCCATTCGCGCTGCTTGGATCGGTATTTCTCGAAGCCGAAAGCGGCCATGGCGTTGACGGCCACGCCGCCCACGACCGTGACCAGGGCGATCTTCATCGAATTGAAGAAGAAAAGCGGGAGATCGTAGTTCTTCGTCGCCTTGGCGAGGTTGACCGCGAATTCCCTTCCCGGCACGACGATTCCCCGCACCACGTCGTTCGGATTGAGCGTCGTGCCCACGAGCATCCAGAAGAAGGGGAAGAGGCTCGCGAGGGCGCCCGCTCCGAGGAGGAGGTACAGGAGCCCGGTGAAGGGAGTGGCCTTCCGGACGATCGGCATCAGTCCCTCCTTCCCAGGAACTTGATCTGGATGAAGGCGAGGATCCCCGAGATGAGAACGATGACGTAGGACAGCGCCGCCGAGTAGCCGAAGTCGGAGTTGAACACGAAGGCCTGCCTATAGATGTAGAGGGCCGCGGTCATGGTCGCGTTCGACGGACCGCCTTCCCAGGTCAGGATGTTCGGCTCGTCGAAGAGCTGCATCGTGCCGTTCGTCGACGTGACGAGCGAGAAAAGGATGACGGGGGTGAGAAGCGGAAGCGTGATCATGAGGAATTTCCTCGCCCGCCCCGCCCCGTCGATCTCCGCCGCCTCGAAGATATCCCTGTCGATGTTCTGCAGGCCCACGAGGAAGAAGACCATGTTATAGCCCGTCCACCTCCACGTGAGGGCGATGATGATCGTGACCTTCGCCCAGGCCGGATCGATGAGCCATCCGATGGGTTCCTTCGCGATTCCCGCCTGCATGAGGATGTTGTTGAGGAGCCCGTTCGTCTGGAGGAGGATGCGGAAGAGGACCGAGTAGGCCACCAGGGAAGTCACGCAGGGGAGGAAGTACACCGTCCTGAGCGCGCCCCGGAAGCGCCTCACGCCCTGGTCCAGGATCACCGCGAGGACGAGGGCGAGGAGGATCATGATCGGGACCTGGACTGCCATGAAGAGGAAGTTGTGCCCGAGCGCCGACCAGAAGATGCTATCCTTCGCCATCCGCGCGAAATTGCCGAGCCCTACGAAGGTGTTGTTGAATCCCTTCCATTTCCTCGTCACGAGGACGAGGGAGGAGAGGATGGGGTACAGCATGAAGACGCAGTACAGGACCACTGCCGGAAGCACGTAGAGCCATCCGGCGCGGTCCAGGTACTTCGCGAAGCTCGCTTTTTTCCTCATCGCGCTCCTCTCAAGCCGAGCGGCGCCGCGCGGCCGTCCGGAAGGGGAGGTCTTCCCTCCGGGCGGCCGCGTTCCGCCATATCTGGCGCGGGCCGCCGCCGCGCGCGGCCCGGGTCGACCGATTATTGGCCGGACGTTTCCTTATACTCCTTCTCGGCTCCCGCGATGACGTCCTCGACGGTCTCGCGTTCGCCTCGGAACATGAGGAGCGTGTTGTTGTTGAGCGCCGTCCGCATCGTGCTGTAGTTGGGCGTGTACATGAGGACGGGCACCTTCTCCATCCAAGCGGAGAAATCCGCGTAGACGGCCTGGTTCTTGTAGAAGAACTCGTCCGGGGCCGTGTAGTTGGATCCCGACCTGCTGGGCAGGAAGGTCCCCATCGCTCCCGCTCCCTTGAGGATCTTGTCGTAGAACTCGAGCGCCGCGGGATCGGAGGACGCCCAGGTCTTCTTGAGGAAGTCGATAGCCGCCGCCTTGTTCTTGGACTTGGCGAAGACGTACCAGCTCGAACCGCCGTTGTTGCTCGCGTTCTGAGCCCCGGCGACCCCCTCGAGGAGGGGCGTGGGCGCGACCATCCACTTCCCGGCGTTCTCGGGCTTGGATTTCACCGTGCCCACCATCCAGATGGCGTTCATGAAACCGACCGCGTCGCCCCCGTTGAGGGCCGCGATCCAGTTGTTCCAGCCTTCGGTCTGGTAGAGGAGGCCCTTGTCGTTCAATTCCTTGAGGACCGCCAGGGCGGCCTTGACCGCCTCGGACCCGAGGTCGAGGGAACCGTCCCGCTTGAAGAACTGCGCGCCCGTCGACTGGACCATGATCCTGAGGAAATCGAAACTCGTGTTGTCGTAGGAGATGAGGGCCTTCCCGGTCTTGGCCTTGACGGCGACGCCGAGCGCGATGACTTCCTTCCAGGTCATGGGCTTCAGGTAGTCGTCCGGATCGAGGCCCGCGGCCGCGATCATGTCCGAGCGGAGCCAGAGCCCGGTCGATCCCGTATCGAAGGGGATGCCGTAGACCTTGGTCCCCTCGGACATGGGACCTACCTTGTAGGCTGCGAATTTGGAGTAGTCGACGCCCGCGGCCTTGAGGTCGACGAAGGCGCCGGGATAGTTCTGGATGAACTTCTCGATGATGAAATCCTGGAAGAGCGCGATGTCCGGAAGCCCGGCGCCTCCGGCCTGGAGCCCCGCCTCGATCTTCCCCTCGATGTTCTCGGGTATGTCGACGACCTCGATGACGGTCTTGGGGTTCTTGGCCGCGTAGGCGGCGGCGGCCTCCTTCATGGAGTAGCCGTTGAAGTTCGGGTCCCAGCACCAGACCGTGATCGTCTTGGCCTTGGCGGCTCCGGAGCAGGCCGCCAGGCAGAGCGCGACGGAGATAACCAACAGGATCAGCGAAGCCTTCTTCATGTCCGTCCTCCTTCGGTGGACGCCCGGCAGCGCGGCGCGGTCATTGCCGTACCGTCGATTCCGCGCCCGCCGCCGCCGTCGATGACGGCCCGGCTGCGCGATCCCGGGTCATGGCGCGCATTCTGGACCGGCCGGCCTCCCGGGGCAAGAGACAAGAATCACCTTTTCGAGCCGGTATACCGGGACAAAAGTCCCGCCGTCCCCCTCACCCGCTGTATCGGATCTTATTAGCGAGCTGGATGATCTGGAAACGGTCCTCGACCCCCAGCTTCGAGTAGATGGCGCTGACGTGGTTCCTCACGGTGTGTTCCGCGAGCCCGAGGCTGCCGGCGATCTGCGCGTTATCGTAGCCGGTCGCGATGAGGGTGAAAATCTCGCGCTCGCGCCGCGTGAGGCTTTCGTACCATTCCATCCGCTCCGCGAGCCTGCTCACGGGAACGGGCGCCTCCGCGTGGAAGCTCTGCATGAGCTTTGCGACGATCTGCGGCGAGATCTGCACCGCGCCCGAATCCAGGGCCCTGATGCTCGCGATGAGCTCCGTGGGCGAAATGTCCTTGAGGAGATAGCCCGACGCGCCGAAGCCGAGGGCCTTGCGGACGTACTCGTCTTCGTCATAGGTGGAGAGGATGATGATTTTGATCCCGGGCCGCGCCTCCATGATGCGGCGCGTCGCCTCCACGCCGTCCATCACGGGCATGTGGACGTCCATGAGAACGATGTCCGGTCCGAGCGCCTCCGCGCGCTCAAGGGCCTCCGCGCCGTTCTTGGCCGTGCCCACCACGTCGATGTCCTCCGCGTAGTTGCGGAGGAAGGTCGAAAGGCTCTCCAGGAAGAGGCTCTGGTCGTCGGCGATCAGGACGCGGATCATCTTCATGGCCGCATTATATCCCGGATGCGTTTCCGGCCGAAGTATCGGCCGTCGCTCCCGCTCTCTCGGCCGTCGCCTCGGCGCTCACCGGACCATCGCGCGCGGGGTCTTCATCGCGGGAAATCGGCACGCGCACCCTGACGGCGAAGCCGCCCTCCGCCACCGCCCCGGCGCTCACGCGGCCGCCCAGCCCGCCGACCCGCTCCTCCATCCCTCGCAAACCGATGCCTTTCACCACTTCGGTCGCGCCCTTTCCGTTGTCGCTGATGACGAGGAGGACGTCCGATCCGTCCACTTGAAAATCCACCCTCACGCGCGTCGCCTTTCCGTGGCGGATGGCGTTCGTCAGCGCTTCCTGCACCGTCCGGTAAAGCGCCATGCTCAGCGCCTTCGGAAGCGATTGCGGAAGCTCGCCCAGGCTCAGCTCCACCTCGATCCCCGCGATTTTCCGGAAGATCGACACGACCTTGTAAATGGCCCGATGGGCGTTCGCCCGCTCGGGTTTCTCGTCGCGGAGCCGCCGGAGGGCCGTCCTCGTCTCCCGGAGGCCCTCCTGCGCTTGCCTCCGCGCCGTGATGAGCACGTCCGAGAGCGCAGCCTGCTCGCCGCGGGGTATGCTCCCCGCGGCGTCCATGAGGGCGATGATGTTGGTGAAGATGTAGCCCGATATGTCGTGGATCTCCCGGCTGATGCGGTTCCGTTCGCGCTCTGAGGACTCCTCGTCCACCGTGCGCGCGTATCCCTGGAGGTTGAGGTTGAGCTCCGCGAGGGCGTCCATGGTGGCTTCCTGGAGCCTCAGGCTTTTCCGCGACTCATTGACCCGTTCGAGGAGCCGCTTGATCAAAGCCGACGCGAATCCGGCCAGGACCATGACCGCGGCGAGGGCCGCGAGCTCGTCCGCGCGAGGACGGATCGAGCCCTCCGCGATTCCGCTGGTTCCGAAGAATCGCGGCCATGCCTGGGCGGCGACGAAAGCGGCGAGCTGGCCGCCCGCCATGGCGAGGCTTCGCGGCCACGCGAGGAGGCAGGCCGTTTCCACGGTCATCCCCGCGCCCAGCGCGAGTTTGGCGCTCATTGTTCCGCCGACGGAGTAGCCGAGGATGATGAGGACGTAGCACCGCAACGCCAGCGCGAGGTACAGCGGTAGACCCGGCCTGAAGAAGAGGATCGCAACGCTCAGGAATATCGAGAACCCGATGCACCCGAAATACGTCTCCGCGAAGTACGCCTTGGGCCTGAGCCCCTCGGAGACGCCGGGGAAGAACAGGATCGCCATGATATATGAAATAACGAGCGCCGCGGCATGGAAGGCCCGTGCCTGAAACGGGTTCATAGAGAATGCCGAAGGCTCGGGGCGAACTCTCACGCCGCGATGATACTACCCGCAGGATGGGGTGTAAAGCGAAACCTGATGCGGCCCGGCCTGCGCGGACTTCGTCCATGATGTCGCGATTTTATTGCGCGTTCTGCGCGAAATCCATCGACGCTACGACCTCTGCGAATGATCCGGACTCGAGGTTGTCCGGTGAGGCCTCTCGGATTATCCGCTCTCCTTCGCGCACGTTCACCGCGACGGCGTCGTCCGACCAGAGCATGGATTCTACGGCTTCGATCCGGACGTAGCTGCGCCTTTTCCCTTTCTTTCCCGCGAGGCGCCTCGTCGGCTCGCGCGTCTCGTATTCTTCAAGGAGTATGAACTCGCGATCAGTGACCACGAGGAGGAACGCAGGCATCTCGAGCCCGCGTCGCGTGAATCCCGGCTGGAAGAAGTGCGCGATGACGACGGCCTCGTCGGGGATGGCGTCGACGGCCATACTGTAGAGCGCGTACGCATCTTTCTTGATGTACGAGAACCGTGCCTTTTTCTCCTCGGTCTCCCGCGGAGAGGCCCGCAGCCCGCCCGCGGCGAATACCCCCGACCGCATCCGTGCGATGAGGGGCTCGAAGAGTTCCGCGTTTGCCGAGTTGAAGGAGAGCGAAATGATTTTCCCTCCGGCTACCGCTTCAATCCTCGAGTCGAGAAGAATTTCCTCATGGATTACCGAGGAAATCGATCCTAAGGGGACGTCGATCCTCGAGATACCCTCCTCGGACGCCTCGATCACGGCAATGCCGCTCTCAGTGAGCATGGTCACGCGCTCGCCCTGTCCTTTCTCCGCGGGACTGAGAACGGCATATGGGAAGCCGTTTGCCTCTTCTCCGAGCGATGGCCTGAATCGCTCGGGGATTCCCGACGGATCGCTCACGGGCCAGGACCAGGTCTCCTGCGATTCCCGGACAGGAGCCGTGACGTCGCCCGTGACGAAGGGGAAGAGCGGACGTCCGCCATCGGGGACGTCTTTGAATCGCGGAGAGTCCACGAACCGCGGGGAGTCGTCGATATGAGCGACCTCCCTTCCGTCCGCGAGAGGGATCACGGCACCGCGGGCTAAGAGGAGGGCCTCGGCCGCGTCGCGCGGGCGCTCCTCGGGTTTCTTTTTCGTGAAGGCCCTGATGAGGCCGCGCATGCCGGGACCGACGTCCACCGCGCCCTCCCAGTCCAGCTCGAGGCCGCCCGCCATGAGGCTCCCGGGATCACGCCCCGAGAGGAGCGCGACGGCCACGACCCCGAGCGAGTAGATGTCCGTCTGCTTGAAGGCCATGCCCGCGAATTGCTCCGGCGCCATGTAGCCGTAGGTGCCGGCGATCGTATTTCCCCTGAGCGCGCTCCTCGCCATGTCGGAGACCACATCGAAGTCGATGAGATGGATGCCGCCGTCGGAGGACCGCATGAGGTTGGAAGGCTTAATGTCTCGGTGGAAAACGGGAGGGTTGTTGGATTGCAGGTAATCGAGGATCTCGAGCGCGCCAATGACGATCTCGAGGACGTCCCGCTCGGAGTACCGGCGCTCCCTAGACTCCTCCTTCAGCGTGACTCCGTCGACGCGATCGATCACGAGGTAGTGGATGACGTGACGCCTCGCGTCGATCTTGAAGCGGTCCAGGTAGGCGGGTATCCGGGGATGGCTGAGGCTCCTCAGGACATCCACCTGCCGCTGGAAGAGTTCTTCCTCCTTCCAGCTCTGCACTCTATGCAGGGAGAGTTCCTTGATGATGACATCGCGCCCCTCGGATGCGTCGCGGCCGAGGTAGGTGACGGAGGCGTTGTCCCCGAGGACGCGGACGAGGCGGTACCGGCCGTTAAGCTTGAGGGGCTCGCCGCAAACGGAGCAGGCGGCCCCGTCGGCCGGCTCCTCCCTGCCGCAGCCGGGGCAGAGACAGATCGTCGTTTCCGTCATTCGGCCTACCAGCCCGTCGCATCCCGCACGGCCTCCAGCGCGGCCTCCGCCATGCGGGCATGGGTCGCGGCGGTCGGGTGCCAGTCCTCTCCGTACGGAGAATTCTGGGGCGCGAGCTCGAGGTACGCTATCCGTCCGTCGCCGCCCTCGGCGCGCTCGTCAACGACGCGCTGGACGGCGGTCCTGATGCGGGTCCAGGCGCGCTTTCCCTGGGGATACCAGTCGCTCATCATCGGACCCACGGCGCAGACGATAAAAGTGTCGGGGCCGTGCAGCGTCCGGAGCCGCTCGATGAAGCCGAGGTAGGCCGTAACGTAAGCCTGGTCGAAGGCCTCGTCCGAGAGGTCCGCGCGCGCGAGCTGCGATCCGTAATCGTTCGTTCCGAGGTTGATCACGATGAGGCCGGGCCGGTAGCGCGCATGGTCCCATGACGCGTCGGCGGGGGCGTCCGGATAGACGGAATCGTAGAGGGCCGGGAGCGTTCCCGTCTCCTTCCCGTCGAGGTTCCTGAACATCCCGCGGCCCGAGTACGATACCGAAACGTAGCGGGCGCCGAGCGCTTCCGCCGTCATGAAGCCCCATGAAAGGGCCGCGTTCTCGTTCTCCGGCGTGAAATGGAATTTGTCCGGTTCCGTCGTGGAAACCATGTTCCCGTAGCCGCAGGTGATGGAGTCGCCGATGAACTCCACGCGTCGATCTGGAAGCGGAGCGGGGTCCGCGAGATCCGCTCCGGCGTCGACTCCGAAACCGAGGAAAGCCGCGACGCCGCAGTTGCCCTCAGTGCGCTTCACGATCCGCACGTCGTGGATCCCGCGTTTGAGCTTACGCGCCACCGGATGAACTTTCTCTCCGCGAGCGCTCCTGATCACCGAGGGCGTGCCGCCGTCCACCGTCACCTGGAAGTAGTTGCGATCTCCCCGGTCAGAAAGGACGATGTCCAGGCTCCGGCCCGTAAACCGGGCGCGGATCTCGGTGGCGGAAAAGGCGAAGGCCGGCGCGGCCGGATCCGAGAAATCGATCCGCCCCGTGTACATGATCCTCGGGTCTCCTGCGCCGACGCGTTCGGGGCAGGGCTTCGCGCCCGAGAGCGATGAACCCGCCGCGGGAACGGCGCTCACGGCCGCCCCGGACATGCAGGCGATCGCGACGAAGGCCGCGAACCGCGCGGCCTTCCCCTTCCGCAGGATCGCCGCTGAACTGGCCGTTCCTGTTTCCTCATGATCACTCATTCTCTCCGCTCCTTTTCGCATGGTCCAAGCCGCCATCGCGGCACAAGCCGAAATGCCGCTCGATTACTCAGACGCCCGGATGTATCCGATGGAATCGATCATTCTCTCTGAATCGACGAGTATCCGGCAATCGCCCGTTTTTCCGTTGAGGAATCCTTGCGTCGCGTAGAGGAACGCGGGGCGCTCCTTGAGCGCGACGATACCCCATGCGTATCCCTCATGGAAAAGGAATCCCCTCTCCCTCAAAACGAAGCTTTCCGTTCTTTCCTCTCGATTCCAGAGATGGATCGAGGTAGAGTTCATCGGATACTCATACTCCTGGAATATGATGGCGTCGAGGCTGGGCGAATAGCTGGCGTACTGGACGCTCGTTTTTTTCCGGGCGAACAAGAGCTCCACGCCGCGCCCGTCGTCATCGCATCGCAGGACCTCGGTTTCATTGTATCCCTGACGGGAGAAGATGATCTCGGGATACAGGAAGCCGCCGCACGCGCAGATTAGAAATGCGGCAGCGATTCTTTTTTTCAAACATCTTCCTCGAACGGGATCCGTGAGCGGAGAGGCAATGGGGAGTGCGACAAAGCCGCGTTTCTTTACGCTGTGGTCCATAGGCATCCTCCTCGCACGGGCGCTTTATCGCTCCCACTCTGAAGAAAGGACCGCCCCGGACGGGCATAGCCCCGCTAGACGACTTTACACCGCCGCGTTCCGGGAATCAACGCTTCCGCGAGTTGATAGGACGACGTTCCCCCGGGAGATCGACCACGCGGCGTTGACCGAAATCGCGATCACAGATACGATAAAAACTCGCTTGCGGGCGCGAGACGATCACGGACTTCATCCTCGCGATCCTCCTGCCGACGATCTTCATCATCGTGTCCATCGTGGCTTTCGATATCGAGAGAAGCTATTCGAAAGAGAGATAAGGGTTATCCGCGATGCCTTCAGCGTTTCTCCGGAGGGCGGACTCGATACCGGGATTGAGCACGATGAAGTTCACCGTCGTGACGATGGCCGCCGACGGAAAAAAAGGGCCGCCCTCGACGGGCGGCCCTCGTTCACGCGAAACGTCGACGCTTACTTGCTCTGCTCGTCCTGGCGGACGGGGAGGATGGACATCTCGGTGTCCTTATCGAAGAAGCGGGCCTTGGACATGACGGGCTCGAAGTTGACGAGGTCCTCCATGCGGAAGGTGTGGTGCGGCGGGACGCGGGCGACCATCGGCTGGGTGGGCGTGGTGGCCCAGAGGTGGATCTCGGCGCCGAGGGGCTCGACCACGGTGACCTTGGCGGGGATGTTGTTGTCCTTGCCGGGCTTCTCCACGAACGCGAGGTCCTCGGGACGGATGCCGAAGAAGACTTCCTTGCCCACGTAGGGCTTCATGTACTGCACGTGGTCGTCCTCGACCTGCACCTTGAAGGAGCCCTCGTCGATCATGATCTTGCCGCCCTGCTCCAGGACCTTCACGGAGAGGAAGTTCATGGGCGGGGAGCCGATGAAGCCGGCGACGAACTTGTTGATCGGGTGGTTGTAGAGGTAGAGCGGGGAACCGATCTGCTGGACCTTGCCGTCCTTCATGACGACGATCTTGTCGCCCATGGTCATGGCCTCGACCTGGTCGTGGGTGACGTAGATCATGGTGGCCTTGAGGCGGGCGTGGAGGTCGATGAGCTCGGCGCGCATCTGCACGCGGAGCTTGGCGTCGAGGTTGGAGAGGGGCTCGTCGAAGAGGAAGACCTTGGGATTGCGGACGATGGCGCGGCCGAGGGCGACGCGCTGGCGCTGGCCGCCCGACAGCTGCTTGGGCTTGCGGTCGAGGAGCTTCTCGATATCGAGGATACGGGCCGCTTCCTTGACTCGCTTGTCGATCTCGTCCTTAGGAAGCTTGCGGATGCGAAGGCCGAAGGCCATGTTCTCGTAGACGCTCATGTGGGGATACAGGGCGTAGTTCTGGAAAACCATCGCGATGTCGCGATCCTTGGGCGGCACGTCGTTGACGAGCTTGCTGTCGATGAGGATCTC
>CAZIEI010000047.1:0-6275 GCA_964538705.1 uncultured Spirochaetales bacterium
GACGCCCTCCGGTTTCCGCTCGATCCTCACGACGGCGGTGAGGACGCGGCGCGGATCGACGAGCTCGCTCTCCGCGTAAGCGAGGCCGCGCGGGCAACGGTTCCCGCTCACCTCGGGCGGGGAGCCCCCGCCCGGCTTCACCGAGAGGCGGCAGCCTATCGGGCAGACGACGCAGATCATAGTCCGCTCCCCGCTCACGTCGGTCCTCCCGCGCGGAGGCGAAGCTCGAGCTCGCTCGCGTCCGCGGCCGTCTTCGATCCGTCGATGTCGAGCGATATCATCTCGGGCGGCCGCACGAAGCGGAGGCGACGTTTCATGAGGATCTCATCGCCCGACGCGAGCTCGAGCGTCGCGTCCTCGGCCCAGACGAGGGATCTCGCGTAGATCCGATTGACGCGCCCGGGCTCGATCGCGGAGGGCGCCACGTAGCGGAGGTTCGACCCGGCCTTGAGGGGGATGCCCTGGGGAGCGCGTTCGCCCGCGGCCCAGCGCGCCGCCCAGGCGCCCGCGCGCCGCGCCTCCTCCGCGGCGTAGTCGGCGAGGTCGTGCACGTGGTGGACGTTGCCGCAGGCGAAGATGCCGGGGAGGCCCGTCATGAGGCGGGCGTCGGTCCACGGTCCGCCCGTCATGGGATTGAGGGCGACGCCCGCCTCACGCGAAAGCTCGTTCTCCGGCACGAGGCCGACGGAGAGGAGCGCCGTATCGCAGGGTATGATCGACGTCGACGAGAGGTCGGGCGCGCCGTTCCGGAGGGGCGCGGTTTCGACGCCCTCGACGCGGTCCCGCCCGATGATCCGTACGGTGGCGCGCGCGAGGAGGAGGGGGATGCCCCAGTCCTCCAGGCACTGCGCGACGTTACGCGGGAGGCCCGAGGGCCGTTCCTGGATCTCCACCACGGCCTTCACCGCGCAGCCGGACCAGGAGAGGCGCCGCGCCATGATGAGGCCGATGTCGCCCGAACCGATGATGACGGCCTCCCTGCCGGGAAGGTAGCCGTCGACGTTGAGCAGGCGCTGGGCGAGGCCGGCGGTGAAGACGCCCGCCGGGCGTGAGCCCGGTATGCGCACGTTGCCGCGGTTGCGTTCCCTGCAGCCCATGGCGAGGACGACCGCGCCGGCCTCGATCCTGAAGGCGCCGCGGAGGGGCGAGGCGCAGAGGAGCGAAAGTCCGCCGTCCGATGGCGAGAGGGAGAGAACGGTCGTTGAGCAGAGCTCCTCGACCCCCGCGTCCGCGCAGGAAAGCGCGAGGCGGAAGGCGTACTCGGGACCCGTGAGCTCCTCGTCGTAGTCGATGAGGCCGAAGCCGTTGTGGACGCACTGGGGGAGGACGCCGCCGAGGCCCTCCTCGCGCTCGATCACGGCGCAGGTCGCGCCCGAGGCTCGGGCGCTCGCGGCCGCGGCCATCCCGGCGGCCCCTCCGCCGACTACGGCCACGCCGTAGGAGAGGCTCCTCACAGCTTGCCCCCGAGGACGCGGCTCGCGCCGCCCCGCTTCGTGACCTCGTCCCAGCGCTTCCCCGTCTCGCGCATGATGATTTTCACGATCTTGTATTCGCAGAAGCCGCCTTGGCACCTTCCCATCTGCGCTCTCGTGAAGTACTTCACGCCGTCGAGGGTGTCGTGCCCCGCGCGCACCGCCTCCACGATCTCGGCCTCCGAGACGCGCTCGCACCTGCAGACGACGTTCGCGAAGCGGGGGTCGGAGGCCGCGAGCGCTTCTATCTCATCGGGCGAGGATCCGCGGAGTCGTCCTCGGCGCTTGAGCGCCGGCGCGTAGCGGGCCTTCTCGCGGAGGTCCAGCCCGGCGGATCGGAGGAGGTCCTTCACGTATTCGCCGATGGCGGGGGAGGCCGTGAGCCCGGGGGACTGAATTCCGGCCGCCTGGATGAGGCACGGAACCTTCGCCGATGGCGCGATGTAGAAGTCGTCCTCGGCGGGAGCGAGGGCGGGATCGTCGTCCCAGGAAGCGAGGACGGGCCGTGCCCCGGCGAAGTTGGCGATCGCGTCGCCCGCCTGGATCGAGGGCACGAGGGATCGCGCCGACTCCATCACGCGGTCGAGGGTCGACTGGTCGGTGTCCAGGTCCTCCTTGGAATCCGCCCAGGACGCGCTCGGTCCCAGGAGGACCGTGTCCTCGACGGTCGGGATCACGAGCATTCCCTTGGAGACGGCGCTGGGCACGGGGAAGAGGACCTTGCGCGGGCGCGACGAGGTCATGCGATCGAGGATGAAGTACTGCCCCTTGCGCGCGCGGATCGTGAACCGCTCCGCGTCGAAGGTGCGCGAGACCTCGTCGGCGCGGAGCCCCGCGGCGTTGACCGCCCAGCGCGCGCGGAGCGAGTCGCCGCGCGCGGAGCGGAGCGTCCACGCGTCGCCCTCCCTCGCGGCCTCCGCGAGGCGGAATCCCGTGCGCAGCTCGAGGCCGTTGGCCATTGCGGATTCCACGAGCGCGAAGACGAAGCGGTAGGATTCCACGATACCGCAGGCCGGCGCGTGGAGGCCGCCGAGGACGTCGCTCCGGAGGAGCCCCTCCATCTCGAGGACACGGTCCCGCGAGAGGATCTCGAGGCCGATGGCGCCGTTCGCGTTCCCTCGCTCGTAGAGGGCCTGGACGGAGCGCATCTCCTCCTCGCTGAAGGCCGCGACGATCGCGCCGCATCTCCTGAAGGGGAAGTCGAGCTCGCGGCTCAGGCGGTCGAACATGAGGGAGCCCGCGATCTCGAGCCGCGCCTTGAGGCTTCCCGGGGGATGGTGGAAGCCGCCGTGGACGATACCGGAGTTGGCCTTCGAAACCCCGAAGGAGATATCCTCCTCGGCCTCGAGGAGGACGATGGAGAGGTCGTAGGCCGAGAGGCGTTGAGCGATGCCCGCACCCGTGACACCCGCTCCGATGATCGCAACGTCGTAGTCGTCCCGCACGCGACCATTGTCGTCCGCGCGGCCGCGAAAGTCAATTTGGCGGAAACCAGCGAGTGGGTTCGGGCGGGTGTGAACGCCGCCGCTCGGGGCTCGCGTGCCGCTGATTCTGGCTCAGCGCCGCCGCTTGGGGCCCGACGAGGGGAGCGCGGTCGATCCGTCCTCCGGCCAGTCGTGCTTGGGGTAGCGTCCGCGCATGTCCTTCCGCACCTCGGCGTAGCTCGATTTCCAGAAGCCCGCGATGTCGCGCGTGGACTGGACGGGCCGCCCCGCCGGGGAGAGGAGGCGGATGAGGATCGGCTTCCCGCAGGAGCGCGGGTGCTCCGCGAGGCCGAAGAACTCCTGCACCTTCCCCTCGACTGCGGGGCCGCCCTCGGCTCCGTAGTCGACGCGGACGCTCCTCCCCGAGGGGAGGGAGAGCGTCGCGGGCGCCTCGCGATCAAGGATCGCGCGCGCGGGGGCGAGGACCGATG
Organism: uncultured Spirochaetales bacterium; assembly: GCA_964538705.1. Taxonomy (GTDB): domain Bacteria; phylum Spirochaetota; class Spirochaetia; order Treponematales; family JBGSOB01; genus CAYNQK01. The sequence goes on from CAZIEI010000047.1 coordinate 3,388, forward strand.
AGAGAGCGGAGAGGAGGCCGGCTTCCGAGATGAGGGGCGGCAGGAACCCCTCGCGAAGGGATGAGGGGAGCTCGCAGTACGGGAGGAGCCAATCGCGCGCCCTCGACGCGAGCGCCTCGTCGTCCAGCTCTCCCGTCCTGAGCGGGAACCGGTCGCTGCAAGCGGCAGCCTCCGAGCACCAGCGCGCGCGCTCGAGGATGCTCCGCGAGGCGGCGTTCCAAGGGAGAATCGAGAGCCCCTCCGCCTCGAGGCGTTCGATGAACGCCCGCTCGAAGAGGCTCCGCGCGTCAGCGATCTCCGCGTCCTTCGCCTTTCCCGGCACGCGGATCTTCCCGTAGCCAACGTACGCGGACGCCTTCGGCGAGAGCCCCTTCCATTCGATATCGAGGCCGGGCTCGGCGAAGGGGATGATCCGCTCGCGGATGAAGGCCTCGCCGAGGGGCGCGGCGGCGCGGACGACGCCCACGGCCTGTCCCGCGTCCACGTCGGGCGCGACGATCCACTCGGCGCCTTCGAGCGTTCCCGCGTGCGCGCCCGGCGCCGCGGCGAGGCGCGCCGTCCTCCCCGAGGGGAAGCGGTAGAGCGCTCCGGCGGACGCCGCCGCTTTCCCCGTCGTCGCGTTCCGCTCCAGCCGCGCGACGCGGTCCGGGTACGCGAGGGCGAGAGCGTCTCCAGCAGATTCGATCTCGGCGACCAGGCGCGATTCTCCCTTCAGGCCGACTGAGTCCATGAGGCGGCCGCATTCATGGAGGGCGCGTTCGGCCCAGGAGCCGCCACCGCCGCCCGCGATCGCTTCGATCCGGTGGCGGATGTCGGCGTCGCCCTCAATGCCCGATCGGTCGCGTTCGGAGAGCAGTGCCGCGCAGGCGCAGGCGAGGGCGGATCCGTCGCGTATCAGCATGGCGCCGAGCCTCGGGCCCGCGCCGAGCGCGGCGCAGCGCCGGCCCTCCGCGTTCGGCCGGCCCTCCGCGTCGAGGAGCCGCAAATCCTTGAGGAGGCTTCGCGCGCGAGAGAGCGCTCCCGGGGGCGGAGGATCGAGGAAGGGGAGGGTGGAGGGATCGCTCCCCCAGACCAGGCACTCGAGGAGGAGGGAGGCGAGGTCCGCTCGGAGGATCTCCGGTTCGGGAGCGGGCTTAACGGGCTCGTCCGCGCTCCAGAGGCGCACGCAGGTCCCCGCATCCTCGCGCCCCGCGCGTCCCGCGCGCTGGTCCGCGTCCGCGGCGCTCACGCGCTCGGTGAAGAGGCCGTCCATGCCGACAGCGGGATCGTAGCGCGAGAGGCGCGCGAGTCCCGCGTCCACGACGACGCGCACGCCCGGCACGGTGAGACTCGACTGCGCGATGCTCGTGGAGAGGATGATCCTCCTCCCGCCGCCGCGCGCGGTCGCTTCCCCGCCGCGTACGACGCGCCGCTGGTCCTCGAGAGGGAGGTTGCCGTGGAGGGCGAGGACCTCGGCGCCGAGGTTGGGGAGCTCGCGCCGGAGCCGCTCGATCTCGCCTACGCCAGGGAGGAAGACGAGGACGTCGCCCGTGGAGGAGGAGAAGGCCCGCGCGACGCTCCGGGCGGCATCGGCGATAAGCGAGCGGCGATCGGCGGTTTCGTAACGGATATCCACGGGGTGGGCGGCGCCCGGGACTTCGAGGACGCCCGGTTCCCCGCCCGTCGCGGATTCCAGGAAGGCGCGGAGCGCGGCCGCGTCGAGCGTCGCGGACATGAGGACGAGGGCGAGATCGCTCCTGATCGAGGCTCTCGCGTCGAGGCAGAGGGCGAGGGACAGGTCCGCGCCGACGGAACGTTCGTGGAATTCGTCGAAGACGACGGCCGAGTACCCCGCGAGCGAGGGATCGTCCTGGATCATCCTGAGGAGGACGCCCTCGGTGACGCAGAGTATCCGGGTATCGCGCGATACTCTCCGTTCGCCGCGCACCGCGTAGCCGACCCGCGCTCCCGGTTCCTCCCCGAGGAGGGATGCGATGCGGGACGCGGCCTGGACGGCGGCGACGCGCCGGGGCTCGGCCATGAGGACCGCGCCTCCGCTGCCGCGGGCGCGGAAATCCTCCATGAGCGCGATGGGGAGGAGGGTGGTCTTCCCCGAGCCGGGCTCCGCGGAGAGCACGAGGGATCCGCGCTCCCGGAGGAGACGAAGGCACTCGCCGAGAGCGGGGACGAGGGGGAGATCGGGCCAGGTTATGGAGGGCACGGGTACATTGTAGGGGGGGCGGCGGCCCTATTCCTAGCGGCCCGCGGGCGGAATCGACTGCGCTGAAATGGCCGCGCTTCAGGCTCCGGTTATCCGCGCCTCGAGGTAGAAGAGTTCGTCGAGGCCGGTGATCCCGGCCTCGGGCGTCTGCACCTTCGTGAAGCGGTAGCGGTCGCGGAGCTTCCGCGCGAAGGCGGCGTTGACGAGGATCTTGCCCGGGTAGCAAAGCCCTTCGACCAGGGCGCAGGTTTTGACCGTCGGCCCGAAGACGTCCCACACGTACTTGCGCTCGCCCACGACGCCCGCGACGAGGGGGCCGGAGCAGACGCCGATCTTGAGCGAGAGCGGGGTCCGCTCCTCGACGCGGATGCGCTTCAGCATGTCCGAGAAATCGAGGGCGAATTCCGCGATAGCCTCCGCGTGGTCGGCGCGGACCGCGGGCGCTCCCGCGACGCAGAGGTAGCGTTCGCCCGAGGTGCGCACCTTCTCGATGCCGCGTTCGGCGGCGAGGACGTCAAGGACCGAGTAGAGCTGGTTGAGGCTCTCCACGAGCCGCTTCGGTTCCATGCCCTCGGTCGCGCGGTCGAAGTCCGAGACCGAGGCGGATAGGACGGTCGCGTCCTCGAATTCGTCGACGACCGACGCGCGCGCGTCCTCCGAGAGGCGGCGCGCCACCGACTCGGGCAGG
>CAZIEI010000047.1:6298-20540 GCA_964538705.1 uncultured Spirochaetales bacterium
TCCGCTCGTTCGTCTCCTCGATCTCGCGTTCGAGGAGCTTGGTCCTCGCCTCGCCCCTCTTGGCCCCCGCGAGGAGCTTCCGGTACGCCGCGAGGAAGACGCGCATACGCTCGCGCATGCCGAGGAGATCGGCCTTGAGCTGCTCGGCGCCCGCGCTGGCGTTCCCGGGGAGGGGGTTATCGCCCATTCGACGCCCCCTTCATGCCGCCCCAGGCCATCGCCGACCCGGGACCCTTCCTGCGGGCCCGATGGAGCGCGTACTCGGCGAGGGCGACGACCGGGTCCGCGCCCTTGTCCGCGCCTTTGCCCTCGGAGCGGTAGTCCGCGAGCCCGGCGGAGCAGCTCAGGCGCGCTGGGATGTCCGAGGCTCCGGGGCGCGGCGTCTCCCTGGAGAGGCCGTCCCAGGCGGCGATCTTCCGCGCCGCTTCCTTGACCACGCGGGCCGCCTGCTCCTTGTCCGCCCCGGGGAGGAGTACGAGGAACTCGTCGGAACCGAAGCGGCCGACGAGGTCGTAGGACCGAACGGCGGCCTTGAGGATGCCCGCGAAACGCTTGAGGGCCTTGTCGCCCGCCTTGGAGCCGTAAGCCTCGTTCACGGCCGAGAGCCCGTCGAGGTCGAAGACGATGAGGGAGAAACCGATCTTGCCGGGCTCGACGGTGCGGTCTGCGCGGTTCTTCTCTTCCTTCACGCGCTTGAGGATTTCCTGCCGAGAGGGGAGGGAGGTGAGGGGGTCGCCCGGAACCGCGGGCTTGGCGGATGCGGGCTCCGCGTTCGCGCCGTTCAGGGAGGCGAAGGCCGCCGAAAGCCCCTCGCACTCGTGGGCGCGCTCCTCGAGCGAGGCCGCGAGCGCCTCGATTTCGGGCAGGAGGCCCTCCTCGAAGGAGTAGAGGCCGGAACTGTCTTCCCCTTGTCCCCGTAGCGGCATGGCGAGCCTCCGGAATGAATCGGGCGGGCGCGGGGCCGGAGCGGTCCGGCCCCCTGGAAAGTATCGTCGCAGCGCGGGCGGCCTGTCAAACCGGGGGCCGCCCGCGCGGAAGCGGCCGAAGGCCGCCTTCCGTCAGTGTTCGCAGCCCCCGCAGGAGCAGCCGTCGTCCTCGGCGTCGCCGCAGGAGCCGCAATCGCAGGAGTGGGTCCCGCCGCGGGATATCTCCTCCTCGCTCGCCTCGCGGATGCCCCTCACGGTGACCTGGAAATGGAGGGTCATCCCGGCGAGGGGGTGGTTCGCGTCCAGGGTGACGGTGTCGCCTTCGACTCCGGTCACGGTAACGACCCTAACCCCTTCTTCGTCGTGCGCCTCGAACTGCATCCCTACTTCGATGGGATCGCCCGCTGGGAAGCGGTCCCGGGGCACGCTCGCCACGAGTTGCTCGTGGCGGACGCCGTAGGCGTCTTCGGGGGCCACGGTGACGGAGAATGAATCGCCGGCCTTCTTCCCTTCCAATTCACGCTCCAGGCCGGGGATGATGTTCCCCCTCCCGTGGAGATATTCGAGGGGCTCGTCCGCCCCGGACCGGTCGAGGATCTCCCCCGAATCGTCCGTGAGGACGTATTCCAGGGAAACCACGTTATTCTTGGTGATCGTCATCCGCCTTCCTTTCGCGGCCATCTTACCCGCGGGGGGCCGCCTCGGCAAGGACGGGACTGGGGCCCTGGGGGTCGCCGGCGCTGCCCGCGGAGCGTGGTTTTTCCATTTGACAGGGAGGGTGGATTGCCCTAGTATGAAGGGCGACGGTCACGACAGTAAGGAGAAAGGCATGGATAACAGGGTCGGGTTGGTATTCTTCATCATTTTCGTGCTTTTATTCGCGTTCGCCTTTGTGTTCAGCTGGTACGCGCTCGAGATGCCCAGCCTCGTCTTCGGCATACTCGCCCTCGTCGGCTTCATCGTGGTGCTCGCGGGCAGTCTCATAAACGGGATCCTCATCAAGAATGAAGGCGGAGCGCTGTCCCCCTGGTATTTCACCTTGGCGATCGTCGTCGGCGTAGTCTTCGTCTGGTACCTGACCAGGTCGGGGACCGCCCTGGGATTCTGGACCTAGTCCGGGAGCCAAGGAAAAGAAAAAGCCGGGCGCGCAGCCCGGCTTTTTTATTGTCCATCCGCCTCGTTCGAGGCCGCCCGTCGGCGTCGCCTCACTCAGCGGCGGCTGGCGCGGCGGACGCCTTGGCCTTCGCTTTCTTCTTTTCGGCCTTCGCCTTGCGCTCGTCCAGGATCGCGTTCGTCTTCTTGAGGAGCCGCTCGGAGAGGATCTTGTACTCCTGGGGCAGGAAGGCCGCGTCCGGGGAGCCGTAGCGCTCGAGGAGGGCCCCGAAGCCTGCGGCGGCGACCTCGTAGCGTCCCGCCTTGTAATCGAGGAAGGCGATTTCGTACTCGCAGGCGCAGACGATCGCGAGGTCGTCTGGGAAGCGTTGCTTCGCCGCCTCGTAATAGGCGCGGGCCGTCTTCTCCTTGCCCGCGTCGCTCGCCTCCTGGGCGCGCTGGATCATCTCCCGCGCGCCGGCCCCCTCGGGGATCTGCTTGGGCGCGGTCTCGCAGGCGGCGATCGAGAGGGCGGCTATGGCGGCCGCCACGGCTATGGGTATTCTACGCATGTTCCTTCCGTTTCAGAACCGCAGGGGCTCGTCTTTCATAGGCAGGGATTTCTTGAGGTCGCGGATGAAGTCGCGGGATTCGCCCATGTCCTCGTACGTATCGCAATGCGGGATGCTCCGCCTCGCGACCGTGAAGTACTTGTAGGTTTTCTCCTCGCCGAGCTTCTTGCGCCACTTGCCCGCGTCGCAGCGGACGCGGAGGTAGAACTGGTTGGGGCCGTTCGCGGGGCTCGGCACGAGCTTGCAGTGGATGCAGTTCGCGCAATAGAGCTTTCCGGCGCACCGTGCGTCCGTCTCGCTCTCGGCGATGCCTTCCTCGAACTCGACGCGTTCGACGTTTTCCATTCGACCCTCCCCGCGACCACGTCGCGGATTACGCATCGAGGCTATCACGCGGCGGAGCCTCCGTCAAGGGAAAACGCCATCCGCGCGGCGTTCCGCGGCATGCGAAGGAACGCAAGCCCGCGGCATCGCGCCTCGGATTCGATTATCGGCGGAAATAGCGGAAACGCGGGAGTCTATCGCGCCCCGCGCGCGAAATCAGGACGATGCGGGCCCTCGGCCTCCGCGGGTCTCCGGGCGAACGCGAATTCGCTTTACCCTCGGCGGGGGTTCATAGTACTACTAACGCATGGCGATGGACGAGGGCGTCGAGCGCAGGAATATCCGCTTTGCGAAGACCGAACGACGACACGGCGGGGACAGCTGGTACGTCCTGGACAACGCCGCGTCCTTCATGCCGGCCCTCGCCAACAAGACCATCACCCTGGTATTCAGGGTATCCGCCACCCTGAAGGAGACCGTGCGCCTCAGCGAGCTCGAACGCGCGCTCGAGGCCGTTTCGAAGCGTTATCCCTATTACATCGTCGAGCTCAGGCGCGGATTCTTCTGGTACTACCTCGCCCCCGTGGAGGGACGCGCGCCTAAGGTCGTCGCGGATTCGAAGTACCCCTGCCTCAACATGCACGCCCGCCGGTCGGGACGCTTCCTCTTCAGAGTTCGCGCCTTCCGCTCGAGGATCGCGGTCGAATTCTGCCACATCCTCACCGACGGGACCGGCGCGCTCGCCTTCCTGAAGTCTCTCATCTACGAGTACTTCCGGCTCCGGGGCGTCCCCGTCTCCGATCCCGTCGACATCCTCGTCCCCGGGACGGAACCCGACCCCGAGGAATCCGAAGACGCCTTCAACCGGCACTTCCGCGCCGACGTCCCCTTCGCGCCGACCGAGAAGAAGGCCTTCCACTTCCCTTCGCTCCCCCTTCTCCCCGGGCAGTACCGCGTCATCACGGGCGTCGTACCGCTCGCCGACGCCCTCCGCGCCGCGAAGGCCCGCGGTAACACCCTCACCGAGTACCTCGTCGCGGCGTACATGGCCGCCATGCAGGACCTCTTCTACGCCCTGCCGCTCCCCATCCGCAATGCCATGCGCCCGCGCATCGCGGTCCAGGTCCCGGTCAACCTCCGGAACCTCTTCCCGACGCGGAGCCTGAGGAACTTCTCCCTCTACGTCCTCCCGTCCATAGACACCCGGCTCGGCCACTACGGCTTCGATGAGATCTGCAAGCGGGTCCGCCTCCACATGCAGGCCGAGGTCAACGCGAAGTCCATTTCGACGCAGATCGCGCGCAACGTGGGCGGGGGGCGCTTCGTCCCGATCAGGCTCCTCCCCCTCGCGCTCAAGAACCTCGCGGCGCGGCTCGTGTACCGTAGGATGGGCGAGGACACCATGTCCGGTTTCGTGTCCAACCTCGGGGCCGTGACCCTCCCGCCGCCGCTCGACGGACTCGTGGAACGCTTCGACTTCGTGCCCGCCCCGGGCAAGCGGCACAAATCGAACGCGAACGTGGTAAGCTACGGGGGCAAGCTCGTCATCGCCTTCGGTTCCCTCGCCGCTTCGGCCGACCTCGAGCGGCTCTTCTTCTCGAGGCTCGCGGCGGACGGCGCCGTCGCGACCGTAGAATCGAACATGTGAGGTGCGTATGGCCGTATGCCCGAATTGCCAGGTCGAGCTCGCGGAGGGCTCGCGATCATGCCCGCTCTGCAAGGCGCCCGTGCACGATTCCAGCGGGCGGGATGCGGGAGCCTCCCCCTATCCCGAGCGCGCCATCGATCCCGAGGGCTTCGAGGGGCTCGGCGCCCTGTCGAAGGCGCAGAAGAAGAAGATCTTCATCGAGGTCTACTCGGTCTGTTCCCTCATCGTCGCCTTCGTCGTCGCCGCTGTGGACCTCTTCGCAGACGCGGGCGGCCTCCTCTCCTTCTCGTGGTCCGTGATCCCCGTCGCCACGCTCGCGCTCGCCTGGATCTCCGTCTGCGTCCCTCTCCTGCTCGAGGGCCGGCCCTGGCTCATCCTCGCGGCGATCGCTCCCGCGCTCCTCGCCTACGTCTTCCTGATCGACGTCCTGGACGGCGGGGGCATCAACTGGTTCCCGACTCTCGGGGCGCCTATCGCGGGCCTCGTCGTTGCTGCGGTGGTCGTCTCCGCCGTTCTCGGGACGGTCACGAGGAGGAAGGGCCTCAACGTCATCGCGATCGCCCTCGTGGCCGGCGCCGCGCTCGCGTCGGGCATCGAGATCCTCCTCGCCCTCCACTTCACGGGCAGGCCCGCGTTCACCTGGTCGGCCGTCGTGGATATCGCCGTGGTGCCCGTGGCGGGCTTCCTCTTCTATCTCCATTACCGGATCACGCGCAGGGCGAGCCTCCGCAAGCTTTTCCACCTCTAGACCGGATTTCCGGCTTCGTGGTATTAAAAGCCGTGAAAAACCCCGCGACCCGGATCGCCGAACCAGAGGACGGGCCCGTCCACCACTGCGGGGTCGCTGGCGCCTGGTCACCCGTTCCCGCCAATCTTCCGCGAAGCCTCTTCTTCATGCTCTTCTCGCTCCAACACCGGGGCCAGGAGAGCGTCGGCGTCGCGTGGACGGATCCGGATTCCGGGGCCATCGAGCACGAGAAGGGGCTGGGCATGGTCCGCGACGTCCTCGAGCCTTTCCTCGGGCGGGACGTCCCGACGCGCTCGGCCATAGGCCATACGCGCTACTCCACCGCGGGGGGCTCCGGGCTGCGCAACGCCCAGCCGCTCGTCGTGGAATGCAACAAGGGGCGCATCGCGCTCGCGCACAACGGTAACATCTCCAATTCCGACGCGCTCCGCGCCGAGATGTCCGCCGAGGGCGCCATCTTCCAATCAACGAGCGACACCGAGCTCATTCTCCACCTCATGAGCCGATCGAGGAAAACCGATCAGGCCGAGATCGTTCGCGAGGCATTCTCCCGGCTCGAGGGCGCGTACTCAGTGGTCATGCTCTGGAACGGGGAACTCTGGGCGATCCGCGATCCGGGAGGCTTCCGCCCCCTCTACCTCGCGACGGACGGCGGCCTCCGCCTCGTCGGGAGCGAGACCTGCGCCCTCCTCTTCGACGGGCCGAGGCCGTACCGGGAGATCGCGCCGGGGGAGGCCTGGTCGATCGGTCCCGCGGGCGAGCGGTCCTTCAGCCTAACGGATAACGCGCGCGGCGCGGCACGGTGCTGCTTCGAACTTATCTACTTCGCGCGCCCCGACTCTGAGGTCTTCGGGCGCAGCGTGCACGAGGCGAGGCTCGCCCTGGGCGCGGCCCTCGCGGAGGAGGACCTCGCCCGGGGCGACGGCGTAGAGGGCGACGTGGTGGTGCCCGTCCCCGATTCGGGCAACATCGCGGCCATGGGCTACGCGCGGAGATCGGGCATACCCTTCGACTTCGGCCTCTGCCGCAACCACTACGCGGGCCGCTCCTTCATCATGCCCGATCCGGCCAAGCGGGAGCTCGCCGTCCGCATGAAGCTCATGCCCGTGCGGTCGGTCGTCGCGGGGAAGCGCGTCGTCCTCGTGGACGACTCCCTCGTGCGGGGCACGACGAGCAAGATCATCGTCCGCCTCCTCAGGGAGGCCGGCGCCCGCGAGGTGCACCTCCGTCTCTCGTCCCCCGAGATCCACGAGCCATGCTACTACGGGATCGACATCCCCACGCGGGAGGAGCTCATCTCGAACCGCATGGGTCCCGCGGAGATCGCCGCCGAGGTGGGCGCGGACTCGGTCCGCTTCCTCCCCCTCGGCGGGCTCGAGGAGTGCCTGGGCGGGAAGGGCGCGTACTGCAAGGCCTGCTTCGACGGCAGGTATCCGGCGCCGCGCGGCGGGAGGGGCTAGCATGGGAAGGCTCGCCGTCCTCGCCTCGGGCAACGGATCCAACTTCGAGGCCCTCGTCCTCGCGCTCCGCGCGACGGGCCGCCACTCCGTGGCCGTCCTCGTCTGCGACCGGAAGGCCGCCTTCGCCCTCGAGCGGGCCGCGCGCCTCGGGATTCCCGCCGTCTACGTAAAGTACCCTGGCAAGACGCGCGAGGAGGCCGAGGCCGAGATCGAAGCCGCCCTGACGGAGGCGAAGGCGGACGCCGTCGCCCTCGCCGGCTTCATGCGCCTGCTCTCGCCCGGATTCGCCGCGCGATGGGAGGGACGACTCGTCAATGTCCATCCCTCGCTCCTCCCGCGCCATCACGGCGCGCACGCCATCGAGCGCTCCTATGAGTCGGGCGACGAAGACCTGGGCGTGACCGTCCACTACGTCGACGGAGGAATGGATTCGGGGCCGATCATCCTCCAGCGCTCCTTCAAGCGCACCGAGGCCGGGAGCCTGGAAGCCGCCGAGGAGCGCATCCACATGCTCGAGCATGAATGGTATCCAAAAGCGGCCATATCACTTCTGGACGGCGGCCGCCCGTCCTACACCGCATCCGGAGGAACCGAGGCATGAAGATCATGGTCCTGGGATCGGGCGCTCGCGAGCACGCGATCGTCTGGAAATTCTCCAAATCGAAGCGCATCACCGGGCTTTATGCGGCGCCGGGCAACGCCGGCACCGCGGAGATCGCGGAAAATGTCGATGTCGATCCTGAGGATCCGGCCGCCGTGGCGGCCGCCGCCGCGTCCCTCGGCATCGACCTCGTCTTCGTCGGGCCCGAAGGCCCGCTCGTGGCAGGCGTCGCTGACAAGCTCAGGGACGCGGGCATCCTCGTCTTCGGCCCGGGGGCCAAGGCCGCGCGTCTGGAGGGCTCCAAGGCCTTCGCTCGCGCGCTCATGGAGAAGCACGGGATCCCCTGCGCGCGGAGCGGCCACTTCTCCAAGGGCCAGCGCAACCACCTCAAGAAGTACCTCGACGACGCGTGGCGCAAGGGCGCGTCGCGCATCGTCGTGAAGAAAAGCGGCCTCGCCGCCGGCAAGGGCGTGCTCGAGGCCGCGGACAAGGCGCGCGCGCTCGCCTTCGGTGAGGAGGTCCTCCGGGACGACGACGTGGTGGTGGAGGAATTCCTCTCGGGGTGGGAGCTCTCGCTCTTCGCGCTCTGCGACGAGGAGCGCTACGTCCTCCTCCCGCCCTGCGCCGACCACAAGAAGGCCGGCGAGGGGGACACAGGCGGCAACACGGGCGGCATGGGAGCGATCTGCCCCGTCCCGCCAGCGGATCGCGAGACTATGGCGCGCATCGAGCGCGAGATCGTCGCGCCCACCTTCGCCGCCATGCGGAAGGAGGGACTCTCCTACCGCGGCGTCCTCTTCTTCGGGATCATGGTGACGGAGTCCGGACCCAAGCTCCTCGAATATAACGTGCGTTTCGGCGATCCCGAGACCCAGTCCCTCCTCCCCCTCCTCGAGACCGACCTCGTCGACGTCGCCGAGGCCGTAGCGACGGGCAAGGTCGCCGGGCTCAAGCCCGACTTCAGCGACTCCTCCGCAGTCGGCATCGTCGTGGCCGCCCCCGGCTATCCCGACACCTATCCCAAGGGGATCGCCGTCGACGCGGCGGGCGCGGCCTCCGTCCGCGACGCCGTGGTGTTCCACGCGGGCACGACGAAGGACGGCGGCGGCACGCTCCGCACGGGCGGCGGGCGCTGCTTCACGGCGGTCGGAGTGGCGAACGACCTCATCTCGGCCAATAAGGCCGCGTACGAGGCGGCCAAACGCGTGAAATTCGAAGGCGCGTGGTTCCGCGGGGACATCGGCAGGAAATTCTACGGGGAGTCGGCATGAAGGACGTGTTGTTCATCATCGGGTCCGAATCGGACAGGGATCAGGTCCAGCCCGGGCTGGACCTCATGGCGGAGAAGGGGCTTTCGGGGGACCTCAAGGTCCTCTCCGCGCACCGCGATCTTCCGGCCCTCCTCGCCTTCCTCAATGCGGAGGCCGCGGGCTATCGCGTCATCATCGCCGCAGCGGGGCTCGCAGCCGCCCTGCCCGGGGTGGTCGCGTCCCAGGTGAAGAATCCCGTGATCGGGATCCCCCTCGTCTCAGGCCCCCTCGCGGGGACGGACGCCCTCCTCTCTATCCTCCAGCTTCCTAAGGGCGTTCCCGTCGCGACCATGGGCATCGGGAAGCAGGGCGTGCTGAACGCCGTACACCTCGCATCGCGCATCGTCGGGAAGGCCTAGCGAGCGCTCCGAGCGGAGAGCGGCGCGTCCCGGCTCGCCGTCCCACGTCGACGCGCGCCACGGTGCGAAAGTGCGTCACGACGCGACAGTGCGTCACGATGCAACAGCGTGTCACGATGCAACAGCGCGTCACAACGCGATAACGTGCCATGATTTCGGCCATTCCATAGCCGCGTCGCCTACCGCGGAAATTTTCTAAAAATACTCACCGGGATCGGCCGAACCGTGATACACTCCTCGTATCGCGGCGACGGTTTCACGGCGCCGAATTCCAGCTCGAGGGGCGTCATCATGAGCGGCAAGGTCGACCGCGACCTCTGGTCCGAAGTCTCCACGTTGATAGCCGGGAGCGAGGCGCGCCTCGAACCGTTCGGCGGACGGTCCGGCTTCGCCGAGCTCCTCTCCCGCTTCGTCCGCCGAGACTTCGCCGAGGCGGAGGCAGAAGCCCACTGGGCCGCCATCGTGCCCCGCGCCCTCGACATGGCTTCCCGCCTCGGTCGACCCGTTCCGGCCGCCGTCGCCGTGCTCGACCACTTCGCGTCGATCGATGGCGCCTTCGCCGAGCCCCTCCTCGTCGAGTCCGGGGACTACCTCCGCATGGAACGGCTCGCGATGCTGGACGGTCTCACCGGCGTCTTCAACCGCCGCTACATGGACCTGGCCCTGACCAAAGAGCTCAACCGCTGCGCCCGATACGGGAAGCGGCTCGCCGTGATCCTCATCGACCTCGACGACTTCAAGCGCTACAACGACGAGCGCGGCCACCTCGCGGGCGACGCGGCCCTCGTGGAGCTCGCGGGCTTCCTCAGGGAATGCGTTCGCGGAGAGGACTACGTCTGCCGCTACGGCGGAGAGGAATTCCTCGCGATCCTCCCGGAGACGGGGGCCGAGGGGGCCATCATGCTCGCGGAGCGGATGCGCGAGCGCTCAAAGGCTCGGCCCTTTTTCCGCGAGAACGGCATCACCTTCTCGGGCGGCGTCGCGGCGCACCCGGAGGCCGGCGCGACGGCGCACGAGCTCGTAACGGCGGCCGACAAGGCGCTCTACCAGGCAAAATTCGCGGGCAAGGATCGGATCGTCGCGGCCGCGGCGGAGCGCCGGAGGCATTCCCGCTTCCCCCGCGCATGGCTCCTTGATGTCCTGGACTCTGGCGCGCGCGCGCGTTCGGTCCTCACCGAGAACGTCTCCGCCGGCGGCGCCAAGATCGAATGCGGTGAGCCCTTCGGGCTCGACGAGCGCCTGAGCCTCGTCATCCGCGCGTCGGGATCGCCCGACTCCCTCCGCGCGCGCGGCAAGGTGACCTGGATCCGCCCTAAAGGCGGCGACCGCTGGGACTGCGGGCTCGCGTTCACCGACATCCCGGGGAACCTCGAGGAGCGCTTCGCCCTCGAACTCGCGGGCAAGGGCGCTTGAGCGGCGCGATCTCCATCTCTCCCCTTGCGCTCGGTTTTCCGATCAAGGCGTGAAAAAGGCCCCCGTCTCCGGGGGCCTTTTCGTTCCATTTCGCGCTCCGTAAGCCTCAAATCCTGAAGAGGAGCTCCTCGTAAGTGGGCATGGGCCAGGCATCCTTCGGCATGAGCTTTTCGAGCTTGTCGATGGGCTCGCGGAGGGACTCCATCGCGGCGAACACGCGATCGCGGTAGGCTACCGCCTGCTTGAGGACCTCGGAGACGCCCTTCGCGGCGAGGCGCTCCGAGGCGAGGATCTCCGCTTTCACGCTCGCCTCGTCGGCGAGTGCCGCGATCTGGGAGGCGCGCTTCTGGAGGGCGTCCTTTTTCCCGCCCGCGGCCCCGATCGCCTCCGCCTGGGACGCGAGCTCCGCGGCGTAGGCCGCGCAAGCAGGGAGGATTTCCCTCGCGGCCATTTCGTAGGCGCAGCCTGCCTCGATGTTGATCTGCTTGGAGTACTTCTCGAGGACGATGTCCAATCTCGCGTGCATCTCCTCCTCGGAGAAGACGCCGTGCTTGGTGAAGATTGAGACCGATTCGGGCTTCGTGAAGTAGGGCCAGGCTTCCACCGAGCTCTTAAGATTGGGGAGCCCTCTCTTCGCGGCCTCCTTGACCCAGTCCTCGGTGTAGTTGTTGCCGTTGAACACGATGCGCGAGTGGGCCTTCCAGGTCTCGCTCACGATGTCCCTGATGGCCTTGGCGAGGTCTCCCGCCTTCTCGAGCTTGGCGGCGAAGCCGTCCAGGATCTCGGCGACCGCGGTGTTGAGGATGAAGTTGGGCGCCGCGATGGACTCCGAGGAGGGGACCATGCGGAATTCGAACTTGTTCCCGGTGAAGGCGAAGGGGCTCGTGCGGTTGCGGTCCGTGAGGTCCTTGGGGAGCTTGGGGAGGGTGGTGACGCCCAGCTCCAGCTTCACGCCGGACTTAGGCTCGACGGTCTTCCCGGCGGCGATCGCCTCCAGGATGGAGCCGAGCTGTTCGCCCAGGAAGATGGAGATGATGGCGGGGGGCGCCTCGTTCGCGCCGAGGCGGTGGTCGTTGCCCGTATTGGCCGCCGAGAGGCGGAGGAGGGGTGCGTAGACGTCCACGGCCTTGAGGACCGCGCTCACGAAGACGAGGAACTGGAGGTTGTCGCCGGGCGTCTTCCCGGGGTCGAGGAGGTTGATTCCGTCGTCCGTGCCCATGGACCAGTTGTTGTGCTTGCCCGAGCCGTTCACGCCGCGGAAGGGCTTCTCGTGGAGGAGGCACACCAGCCCGTGGTGCCGCGCCACCTTCTTCATCGTCTGCATGACGAGCTGGTTGTGGTCGCAGGCCACGTTGGAGACGTTGAAGATGGGGGCGAGCTCGAACTGGTTGGGGGCCACCTCGTTGTGCTGGGTCTTGGCGGAGATCCCGAGCTTCCAGAGCTCGGCGTTGAGCTCGTTCATGAAGGCGCTCACGCGCTCGGGGATGGCGCCGAAGTAGTGGTCCTCCATCTCCTGGCCCTTGGGCGGAAGTGCGCCGAATACGGTCCTGCCGGTGAGGAAGAGGTCCTGCCGCGCCGAGAAGTACTCTTCGTCCACGAGGAAATATTCCTGCTCGGGGCCCACGGTCGTGATTACGCGCTTCGACGCCTGGTTGCCGAGGGCCCTGAGGACCCGCATCGCCTGCTTGTTGATCGCCTGCATGGAGCGGAGGAGCGGGGTCTTCTTGTCCAGGGCCTCTCCGTGATAGCCGACGAAGGCCGTGGGGATGACGAGGGTCTTGCAGCCGCCGGCGCTCTCCTCCATGAAGAACGCCGGGCTCGTGACGTCCCAGGCGGTATAGCCGCGGGCCTCGAAGGTGGCGCGGAGGCCGCCCGAGGGGAAGCTCGAGGCGTCGGGCTCGCCCTGGATGAGTTCCTTCCCGGAGAACTCGAGGATGGCCCTGCCGTCGTCCGTCGGGGAAATGAAGGAGTCGTGCTTCTCCGCCGTGAGCCCGGTCATGGGCTGGAACCAGTGCGTGTAGTGCGTGGCGCCTTTTTCGATCGCCCAATCCTTCATCGCGTTGGCGACCACTTCGGCCACCTCGATGGTGAGCTCTTTCTCGCCGGTCTGGACGCTCTTCAGCTCCTTGTAGATCGTCTTAGGCAGGCGCTCCCGCATCAGGGCGTCGTGGAAGGAATTGGAACCGTAGGATTCGTTGAAGCTCATGGAAACCTCCGAGGATTCGAGTCTGCTTGGAGGCTCTTATGCAAGCCCCATGCCAAGGAGCGCGGTCTCTCCATGTGGTATACGAGCATAGACTTATCTCGTCTAGCCCCTTTACCGTACCATGCCGAGGTGATTAAATTATAGGCATCGAGATGCCCGCTGATGAATCGTTCATCAGCCCCGTGCCTCCCGAATGTCGTCCCCTGCGAGAAATACAAGGCTTTTCGTGGATGGCATGTATTCTGCTTATAAAAGCGGCATAGGCGGGATAGGCGCGAATCCCGCCGCGAGGGGGAATCAGGATGGATGGGCGACTCACCGAAGGATCGCGAACGGCGGAACTCCTCCTCGAACGCATCAAGGCGGCGCGGGCCATGGCGGCTTCCATGGACTCGATGGAGGAACCCGAGGCCTTCCTCGGCTACCTGCTCGACTCTTCCATCGCTCTCATTGAAGCCGATGTGGGCGCGATCCTCGTGCGGGGGAGCGAGGCCAGAGCCTTCCGCGCGACCGCACTCCGTGGCGTCCCCGCTGAGGCGGAGGCAGCGGTCTTCGTACGAGAAGGCGCAGTCAGCGAGGCGTTTCTGACCGCGGCCCCCGCATTCCGCTCCGGACCCGAAACCCTCCTCCCCGGCGCGAAATCCGAGCTCGCCATCCCCATCGCCCACTCGGGCTCCGTGCTCGCCGTCCTCGACCTCGGTTCATCGCGCGAGGACGCCTTCGGCCCCGAGGAGGCCGACGCCCTCGCGAGCCCGGCGGCGCAGGCGGGGCGGCTCCTCCAACGCGCCATGCTCAAGGCCGAACTCGAGCGCAAGATCGGCCTCAAGGACATACTCCTCACCATCTCGCGCGCGGTCGAGGCCCAGTCCGACCTCAAGGAGGTCTTCGAGACCGCCATGCGCCAGCTCGCCGAGCGCTTCGGCATCCTCCGCGGCATGCTCGTCCTCTTCGGGAGCGAGGGGCCCGAGACGCTCTCCATCCACTCCGCGTACAACCTCACCGACGAGGAGATCTCCCGCGGCGTGTACCGCGTGGGGGAGGGCGTCATCGGCAAGGCCGTGGAGCGCGGCGAGGCCGTCGCCATCCCGGACGTCCGGGAGGACGCCAACTTCCTCAATCGTACCAGGATCAAGCGGCGCAAGGACGTCCCCACCTCCTTCATCGCCGCCCCCTTCTCCTTGGACGGCCGCCCCGCGGGAGTCATCGCCGTGGAGAAGGTCTTCGAGTCCCCCGAGGTGCTCTCCGACGAGAAGGACCTCGTCGTCCTCGTTGGGTCGATGATCGCCGCCAAGGTGCAGGCCTTCCAGCGGCTCGCCGTGGAGCGCGAGCGCCTCGAGGCGGAGAACGAGTCCCTGAAGAGCGAGCTCAAGCGGCGCTACGCCACCGACGCCATCGTCTGCAAGAACAAGAAGATGATGGAGATCCTCGACCTCGTGGGGCTCGTCGCCGACTCGGGTACCTCCATCATGCTCCTCGGAGAGAGCGGCACGGGCAAGGAGATGGTCGCGCGCCTCGTCCACGACTCGTCGCCGCGCCGCGGCGGCCCCTTCGTGGCCGTCAACTGCGCGTCCCTCCCGGAAAGC
>CAZIEI010000048.1:0-19818 GCA_964538705.1 uncultured Spirochaetales bacterium
CTCCTGAAGATCTCGGAGACCCTGCGTTCGTCCCGGTCCATCTGGTCCTTGAGCTCGGTGGCGACCTGTCGGGAGAGGATCTCGTCGCGGGAGAACCGGGGCAGGCTCTGTGATACGGAGACGGCGACGAACCGCGCCATGTCCTCGATGCTCCTGATCATGTCCAGGTCCGCGGGCATGACGCGCTTGTAGCTCTCCTTCACCCGCGCGCTGCCCGCCTCCAGGACGGTGACCGTCATGTGGAGACCGTCGCTCGCGAGGAAGTACTCCGTGAGGAGGCAGATGTCGAGTTCGCCCATGCCGGCGAGGGCCTCGAGCGCACCCGCGTAGTCCGCGGAATCCTCGGCGGCTCCCGCGGGCGGATCGGCGAGCTCGATATTGTCCATTCCGCCCAGGCTCAGGGAGAGGATGCCCGAGATGACGTTCCTCAGGTACTCGTATTGCTCGTTCGGGACGATTTGCTTGACGGGCAGGATGAGCAGGGAGTAGGCGTCTTTTCCGTCCGTTCCGGCCCGAGCGGGCGCCGAGGAGAGGGCCAAGCCGATGGCCGCCAAGGCGATGACTTTTTTCATGGTTCCGCATGATATCCCATGGAAATCGAATTGACAACGGATGAAACGGAACCCCGCCCTCGTCGAATCGCGCGATATATTCGTATCATGGAACCCTCGCGCCGGCACGAAGCGTCTCTCCGGTCTCTCGTCCTGCTCGCCGCTCTGTCGGCCTTTGTCCTCGGGTGCGAGTCCGCGTCTTCGCCGACCGAGGGCGGTGAAAACGGCGGGACGGCTGGGCCGTCGATGATCGTCGGGTACTTCAAGCCGGCGCCCCTCATGGAGCTTGCGTCAGTGAGCATACAGCCCCAGCGGAGCGCCCGGTTCCTCCTTCCGCGCAAGGTGGAGGTCGTGGTGCTGCCCGACGGATACTTCTACGCGCTGAACGTGAAACCGGGCAGGTACGTGATCACGGACGTCTCCGAGCGGAGCGCGATCACGCGTCTTCCTTCCCGGAGTTATACGCTGAGCTATATTCCCCGGAAGGAGGGCTATTGGTCCTTCGAGGTCCTTCCGGGAAGGGCCCATTCCGTCGGCGCGTACTCGCTCTCGTCTTTCGGGATATTCCTCGCGCAATCGTCCGCGAACTACGTGAGCGAGCATCCGACGATGGACGCCCGCGACGTCATCGAGGAGCTCCTGCCCCGTTTCGAGGGCACTCTCTGGCACGATTTGCTCGTTGCTGAACTCGATCGCGAATGACCCCGATCGCGCGCTTGAGCGGCAACCGGCAGATCGAGCGGCGTGGCTATGAGAAGCAGCCTCCCCGGTCGGTCCGCTAGAAGTGCGCCCCCACGCCCAGGATGGGGCCGAACCAGCCCGAGAGGACGTTGATCGCCGCTCCCCCGAAGACGTTGAAGCCGAAGACCTCGACGGTGATATAGGCTCCCGCCGTGAGCCTGAAGGTCCCGGGATCGGGGTTGAAGGCGCCGTCATCCGCGATGCCCGCGTCGACGAAGGCCGCGAGGGTCGGCACCGCGAAGCCCTTGAAGACCTGAGGCAGGGTCAGGGCGAGCTCGAGGTTGTTTGCGGCCTTGAGCCTCCCGTCGCACGCGTTGTCGGGGACGCCGCGCACGATGCCGCCTAAGGCCCAGTAGGGAAGGTAGCGGTTCCCGCCCAGCGAGGAGAGGCGCGCCTCGGGAATGTACGCGCCGAGAAGCGCGGAGGCGAGGACGTGCTCCCTGAGCGTAAGGCGCATGCGGTCGCTCGAGTACAGCGGCAAGAAACCAGAGAGCTCGCCCGAGACCTCGTGGACGAACGCCGTGCTCAGGTCCGAGGGGAAGAGGTCCAGGGACAGCTCGTAGCAGAGGTCTGCGCTGAGGCCTTCGCGCGACCATGAGCCCGCGGGCTTCTTCACCGAGGAATACCCCGCTCCTATTCCGATTGAATTCTCGAAGGTTCCCGCGGATTCGCGCCTCGCGGCCGTGAAGAGCGCGGGCGTGACGTCCGCATCCGAGGCGAGGTTGGACTCGATGCGGCTTCGCGCGAAGGCGAAGGCGCGGAAGCGTTCGCCCTCGTCGAGGAACTGCGTGAGCCTCAGCCAGATGTCGGCGGCGAGGCTCCGGAGGGCCGCCTCGCTCGTGGGGGCGCCGAAACCGGGCCAGCGTTCCGGCTCAGCCCTGCGCGAGCCGTCCGGGAGGCGGTAGTAGTTCCTGCCGATGATGCCCCCGCCGGATTCCGTGAGGATTTCCAGCCGCCCGAGGGCGGGGAAGCTCTCCATGAGAACGCTGCGCCCGAAGTCGATCCCGTAGAAGCGGAGATCGAACCACGCGTCCGTCTCCGCGGCGGTTTTCTTAGATTTCGCTTCCGCCGGTGCGGGGTTCGGCTCCGCCGGAGCGGGCTCTTCCGCGTAGGCGCCCGCGGAGGAGAGGAGGATGACGAGGGCGAAGGCGGCGCGAGATCGGCGTCCGGATGTTCGGCATCGATTCGGTTCCACTGCGAGCCTCCTTGGGAAAATCGCTTTCAAGCTACCACCCTCCCGGAACGCGGTCCAGCGCCTCATCGGGCTCTCGCGCGATTTTCCCGTTCGCCGGTAACATCCTTTCTCGTAGGCCGCGATCGGAGCGGCCTGCCCCGGGGGAGCCGGACCGGTCCGCGCGGGGAATCAACGCCCCTCAGCCCGCTAAGCCGAGGAGGCCGCGGAGCCATCGAGCGGCCTCGAGCTGATCGGGGAGGGGATTCTCGAGTTCGAGGGAAATCCATCGAGGGGGCAGGCGGGATGCGTGATCGGCCATGTACGCGAGGTCGCTTGAAGACGCGAACTCATGATGGTCCCAGCCGCCGTTCCATGGGTTGGGGACCCCGCGCTTGAAGGCCGAGACGTGGCAGCAACCGATGCGCGCGCGCGCGACGAGACTGTCGAAGCCCTCGTAGGCTTTCGATCGGAAGGCCTTTCCGTTCTCCCAATGCGAGTAGTCGAGGCAGAGGCCTCCGGAGGCGGCGAGCTCGTCCGCCTCGGGGATGACGTCAACGTTCTCCACGAAGATGCGCTCGCGGTATCGATCGGGGATGGCCGGGAAGGGATGGGTGGAGCGGCGCGGATGGATGTTGAACGCCTCGGTCCCGAAGCGCCCGGCGAGGTAGTCGAGTTCGCCTTCCTCGGTTTCGGCCGTGATATGGACGTGTGGCATGGCGAGTCCCGGTATCCGTTCGAGCTCCGCGTAGAGGCCTGACCGTTCGTCGTCCGTGAGGCAGGTGGGGAAGAAGGCGATGCGATTCACGCCGAGGCGTTCCATGTCCGCGAGGAAGGCGGGGATGCGCTCTTTTTTCGTGCTCGTGAGGCCGGGGAGGATATAAGGGACGTCTTTCACGGTGGCATCCTCGCCCGCGGCAGTCCAAGGGGTCAAGGGGAAGGGCCGTCCTCAATCCCTGAGGACCTCCATCATCGCTTCGCTCACGGAGTTGCGCGCCATCTCGATGAGGAGGTCGCGCGCGTCGCCCGCTTCGAGCCGCGCGACCGTGGGCTCAACGTAGGCTTTGACGCGCGGAGAGAGGTTCCGGTAGATCGCTTCCTTGACTGGCTTCCCTGAGCCGACGAGGGCCGCCACGAGATCCTTCCCCGTAATCTTCCTGAGCGTTTGTTGGATCGAGAGATCGTCCAGGTCCGCCACGGCGGCGAATTCCGGAACCATGGAGGCGTCGATCGTTCGTTTCAAGGTAATCCTCCCTTCGTTCACTTCGACATCCACTTCCTCCCCGAAATTGACCTGTTTCAGAAGGGTTTGGGGAAGGCGAACGCCCTTCGAATTCCCGATATCGACGATCTGTAAGCGCATGAAGTGCCTCCTCACGATGTATTACAATAGAAATATAAAGTAATTACATAGAAAAACAAGAGACTTTTTGGAAGGCGGGGTGTGGGGTGGAAACCTTTTTCTTAAAAAGGTTTTTACCCCGCTTTCATTCAATAAAGGCACTGAGGATGTCGTTGAGGCTGTGAGGAGTACTGGAACGTACTTGACTCATATTGCATAATTATGCATAATTTCTGTATAAATATCCTGTTCTGAAATCCCCCTGCCGTTTTTTAAGCGCCTTTTGGAGGGACAGAGCAAGAAAAGGAGGGAGCGATGCGGCTCCGAGGCACTTTTACGGCTCTCATCACTCCCTTTTTGGGGGACAGCGCGCAGGAATCGGCGGGACGGGCCGATGAAAACGCCCCCCTCGACGAGGAGGGGTTCCGTAGGCTAACGCGACGTCAGCTCGCGGCGGGGATTTCCGGGCTCGTCGTGAACGGGTCCACAGGCGAATGCCCGACCCTGGAGCCTGAGGAAGTGGAAATCCTCATCCGCATCGCGGCGGAGGAAACCCGAAACGCCCGCCAGGAGGACGCCGACAAAATTCCGGTGATCGCCGGGACCGGCACCTACAGCACGAAGCGGACGATCCAGGCCACGCGGCGGGCCCGGGACGCCGGGGCGGACATGGCCCTCGTCGTCGTTCCGTATTACAACAAGCCGAGCGACGAGGGGCTGTATCGGCACTTCCGCGCGGTGGCGGAGGAGGGCGGGCTTCCCGTCATCGTCTACAACATCGCCTCACGCACGGCTCGCAATCTCTCCACGGACGTGCTCGAGCGCCTCGCGGCCCTGTCGGGGATCGTAGGCGTGAAGGAAGGATCGGGGGACATCGCCCAAATGACGGCGGTGATCGAGCGGATCGGCAGGGAGCGGGCGGATTTTTCCGTACTCTCAGGGGACGACGCCATGGCCTTCCCGCTCATCGCCCTCGGGGGCGACGGCCTCATCGCCACCGCGTCCAACTTGGTCCCGGAGCGGATGATCTCCCTCGTGGACGCGGCCCTGGCCGGCGAGCTCGAGACGGCGCGCATGCGGCATTTCAGCCTGCTGCCGCTCTTCCGGGCCCTGGCACTGGAAACCAACCCAGGTCCCATAAAGGAGGCCATGGCCATGGCGGGATTGCCCTCCGGTCCCCTGCGGCCGCCCCTCGCGCCCCTTGAGCCCGGTAATAGAAGGAAACTGCGCGACGCCATGCTTGCCGCGGGGATCGAACCCGTGGTACAGGAGAGCGCCGCTTGAGTATCTTGTATTGAAGCGACGCGCGGCTAAGGCGCGCGCGTAAGGAGCGATCGATGTCCAAGAAGATTCCCGTCGGCATCCTGGGCGCCACCGGCATGGTGGGCCAGCGATACATATCCCTCCTCGAGGATCATCCCTGGTTCGAGGTGAAGTACCTCGCGGCCAGCCCCCGCTCGGCCGGCAAGAGCTATGTCGATGCCCTCGGCGGGCGATGGCAGATGTCCAAGCCCTTGTCCTCGGAGATCGCCGGCCTCAAGGTGAGCGACGCGAGCGACCTCGACTCGGCCCTGGCCGCCAAGAAGGCCGGGAACTGCGAGTTCGTGTTCTCCGCGGTGGACCTGGACAAGGCCGGGATCATCGCCCTGGAGGACGGCTACGCCAAGGCCGGCTTCCCCGTGGTGTCCAACAACTCCGCGCACCGCTGGACTCAGGACGTCCCCATGCTCATCCCCGAGATCAACCACGCGCACGTTGACGTGATCCCCGCCCAGCGGAAGGCTCGCGGCTGGGACAAGGGCTTCATCGTCGTGAAGCCCAACTGCTCCATCCAGTCCTACATGATGCCCGTGCACGCCCTCATCGCCGCGGGCTACGAGGTGAAGACCCTCTTCATCACCACCCTGCAAGCCGTCTCCGGCGCGGGCTATCCCGGCGTCGCGAGCCTGGACGTGGTAGACAATATCGTCCAGCTTCCCGGCGAGGAGGACAAGAGCGAGAAGGAGCCCCTCAAGATCCTCGGCTCCCTCAAGGACGGCAAGTTCGTGAATCTCGCGGGCCTCAGGATCAGCGCGCACTGCAACCGCGTCGCGGTCACCGACGGCCACACCGCCTGCGTATCACTCGGGTTCGGGGACAAGAAGCCTTCGCTCGACGAGGTGAAGCGGATCTGGAAGAACTACCGCGGCCTCCCCCAGGAGCTCGCGCTTCCCTTCGCGCCCGCCTCTCCCATCATCTACCACGAGGACGCGGACCGGCCCCAGCCCCGCAAGGATCGCGACCTCGACAAGGCGATGGCCGTCTCCGTCGGGCGCCTCCGCTCCTGCCCCGTGCTGGACATCCGCTTCACCGGCCTCCACCACAACACCGTGCGCGGCGCGGCTGGCGGCGGCATCCTGAACGCCGAGCTCCTCAAGGCCAAGGGCTACATCGGGTAGGAAAAGAAAAAAGGGGGAAAGCTCGCGCCTTCCCCCTTTCAAACCCCTATCCCGGGGCCTAAGGCTTCTCGGGCATGGAGCTGGTGAATATGAAGAAATCGATACCGGGCTTAATCGCGTTCTCCGGCATCGTCGCCTTCGGGCTCGCGGTGATAGGTACAACGGCGCTCGGGCTCCTCATGCCCGGCTATGACCCCCTTCGGTCCACCATCAGCGAGCTGGGAGAGCGCGGCTCCCCCCTTTTTCTCCCCGCGGCGTTCCTCTTCATCGCCATCGGCACGTCGGAGATCCTGTTCGCGGTCGCTCTCGCGGCGCGGTCAGCATTGAAAAAAACGGCTGTCGCCGGATCGGTTTTCCTCATCGTGAACGGGCTTTTCGACTATGTCGGGTCAGGGCTGTTCCCCATCGATGCGGGCGGCGCCTTTGACTCGCCCTCGGGCCAGGCGCACTTCATCGTGAGCGTCATAGGGATGTCGGTGATGGTCCTGCCTGCCTTTTTTTACTGGCGCGCGTTCAAGGCCGAGGGACGGATAAAGGAAGCGAGGGTCACGCTCATCGCGTCTATCATCATTGTGGTCGCCGCCGTCGCGTTCAACGCCGCGTTCTTCTCGGGACGAATGGTCGGGCTCGCGCAACGCTTCCTGGATTTTACGTATTTCGGCTGGATTCTCGCCGTCGCCGTCGATGCGCTCAACGGAAAGGCTCGGGCCTAGGCCTTTTTATATCGCTTCTTGAGCTTGAAGCAATCATTCAAGTGGACGGCCTGATGCCGCGTGATGGGCATGGTGAGTAGGCCTGCGACGGTCTTGGCTCCCCAGAAATCCAAGAGCCAGATGGATCCTTTCTCCTTCGTGAGGACGCCTTCTTCGAGGATCCTCCGCAGCTGCGCTTCGCTCGGTTTCCGCTTCCGATCCTCTTCCGAAAGGCCACGCAACGCTTTCTGGGTCCTTTTACCGACGGCCTTCCGGTATTTCAGGAGCGTGGAGAAGTCAACGGCGGCGTCGAAGCGGTCGACGTCTTCCGCTGTGAAGGCGTTCCCCGTATCCGAGATCTTGACGCCTATGCGCTTTTTCCATTCCGCATCGAATACCTGGTCCGTGTCGGCGATGAGGATATTCACGACGGCGTCCTCGATCCGGGTGATATGCCAGATATTCCACGCGATGGAAGCGAAGCGGGTCTCGGGGCGATAGGACGCGGTTTCCGCGGATAGGCCAGCGATTAATCGCTGGTAGATAGTCGGCGGCTTCCGATCGCCGAGGTCGTGGACTTGATCGTGCATCTGCGCGCAGAGGGAAACGCCGTCGAGGAAGGCGTCCCGCTTCGAGACGAGGGAGGATAACTTCTTCTGGTTTGGATTCCAATCCTTCGTCACCGAGAACATGGGACCTCCCTTATGGCCGCGCCGAGCGCGGCCGGACGTGGTGGCGGAATGCCCGCGGCATGGAATGCCGGACGCATTCTACCACCGATCCTGTCCCCGCGGTTAACCTTTTATCACGGCCATTGGCCTCGATTTGACGATCGGTTTCACGCCTGAAGCGAGGCAGCCTTAATGATTCAGACAGGCTCAAGAAGTACCTCGCGCGGTTCGGGCTCGATTGGGAGGCAGTCAGGCGTTGAGCGAAATGCCGCGTATGGTATCCGCCCGGCGGTACCCGTTCCATAGTCGGAACGGCATGCGCGCTCTATCGCCGCGGCTTTACATCGCATCTTCAATGCTCCATAATTAAGCTAGCTGGAGGTCCAGGAAAAACGATGCTTCGAAATCATTTCAAGTTCAGGATCGTCGTCGCCGCGGGGAGCCTCGCCTACGCCGGCATCACCTTCGCGGTCCTGATGATCTGGACGGCGAAGGGCCGAGGAGACGGGTTGATCCCGCTCTTCGCCGTGGCCAGCGCCGTTTATCTCGTTGTCGTGAACGTCGTGATTGGGCTTTTCGCCCGTCGCTACCGCTTCGCCCTGGCCGCGAGCCAGGACGATATAGCCAAGTTCAAGCCCGCCATCGTCCAGATCGGAGAAGTTCCGCTCAAGGCCTTCCTTCTCTTCATCGTCATCTCCACCGCGTACGCAGGGGTGCTGGTCCTGGACGGCGGATCCCTCGGAGACGGCCCGGGGACGCGGGGGGCGCTCTTCGTCTTTCTCCTCTCGCTCACCATGTTCGGCGCAGCCTTTCTGTACGTCCTCACGGACAGGCTCGTATCCGCCAGGCTCCGCGAGGAACGCGTCACCCGGTACCCGACCGATTACGACTACGGCCGGCAGTGCATCAAAAATCTTGTGATCCCGCTCGCGATCGCCATCATGACGGCCCTCTTCTCCTCCTCGCTCGCGGACATGGTCCTCTGCGCCTATGGCGCGGATTCGGGTCTCGTCGTCGCGAAACCCGCGTTCTTGATCCCTATCGCGCTCTACTTCGCGGTCATCATCGTGCTCGTGTACCTCTGGATGAGCGAGAACAAGGTCATTTTCGGCGGGCTCACCGTGCAGATGAAAAAGCTCGTCTCCGCGAACAAGGACCTCACGGAGCGGATCGAGATCATCTCGGTGGACGAGCTCGGCCTCATATCGGGCCTCATCAACGAATTCTGCGAGGGCCTCCAGGGCAACGTGAGCGGGATTAAAGACGCGCAGGGCAGCCTCAGTTCCCTAGGGGCGGACCTCACGGGGAGCGCGCAGTCCCAGGCGGGCGCCATCGGGCAGATCGCGGCGAGCGTGGCCCTGGTGGCGGAAAGCATCACGGACCAGTCGGCCAGCGTCGTCGAGTCATCGAGCGCGGTCGAGGAGATCGCTAAGAACATAGAATCCATGGACAGCCTCATCTCGGAGCAGGCCTCGAGCGTGGCCGAGGCTTCCGCCTCCATCGAGGAGATGGTGGCGAACATCGCCTCGGTCACCAGCTCGATGGAAAAGATGGCGGAGCAGTACTCGGAGCTCATTGCGGCCGCGGGCGTGGGGAAGCGGGCTCAGACCGAATCCGAGGAGCGTATTAGGCTCATCTCCGAGCGGTCCAAGGCCCTCCTCGAGGCGAACAAGGTCATCGCGACCATCTCCTCCCAGACGAACCTCCTCGCGATGAACGCGGCCATCGAAGCCGCCCACGCGGGCGACGCCGGCCGGGGCTTCTCCGTGGTCGCCGACGAGATCAGGCACCTCGCCGAGAATTCAGGAAAGCAATCCAAGGCCATCAAGAAGGAGATCGGGGAGGTCCAGCGAGCCATCGAGGGGGTGGTAGCGGCCTCCGCGGGATCGAACGAGGCCTTCTCCACCGTCGCGGAACTCATTGGCGAGACGGACGCCATCGTGAGGGAGACCCATTCTGCCCTGGTGGCCCAGCGCGACGGTTCGATGCAAGTCCTCGAGGCCTTGAAATCCATGAACAGGATCACGGTCCAGGTCCGGGATGGGTCCAAGGAGATGAGCATGGGCAATACCTCGGTGCTCGAGGAGATCGGGCGCTTGCAGGGAAACACGGCCGAGATCAGGGACAGCATGGCCGGGATGGAGGCCGCGATCAAGGACATCAGCGTCCACGCGGAAAAGGTTGCGTCGCTCGCCAAGAACGCGTTCACCGCCATAGAGAAGGTGGACTCGGCGATAGGCACCTTCAAGACCTGAGGCCGAGGTCGCGGCCTAAGGTCGCGGCCTGAGGCCGAGGTCGCGGCGGCGGCCGCGAATTTACTTGCTTTTTCGCAAAAACGCCCCCACAATCCGTTTGTCCGGATGAGGAGGCCGAAAACGATGAGCAACTGCCGAGCCGCCGCACTCTCGACGATCGTGATCGCCTTGGCGGCCGTCGGCGCCGGAGCGCAGGAAGGCCCGGACGAGAAAGGCTTCTACCTCGGGCTCAGCCGGTGGACGGATCCGGGGCCCTTCGTTTCCCTCTACGACGCCCTTCCTTCCGAACCCGCCGCGCTTCTCCCCATAGTGAAGGCCCAGCTCATCCATCCCGACGCCGATCTTCACCTTTTTTTCGGCCAAATCCCCCGTACGAGGGGGAACGAGGACGCGAAGTACCTCGACGTGAAAGCGATGCTCGAGCAGCTCGTCTCTTACGATTCCGCCGGGCTCGTCGCCGATCGAAAGCCGGCCGACCGCTTGATTCTAACCTGCCGGAGCGCGGCCCTCCTCACGGCCTCCGCGCTCAAGGCCAAGGGCGTTCCCGCCCGCCTCAGGTACGGCTACGCGACCTATCTCCTTCCCGGGCTCCACACCTATCATGTCGTGTGCGAGGTATGGGACGCGTCCGCTTCCCGCTGGATCAGGATCGATCCCGACCGGCAGCTCGCCCGCGTCCCCGACGGCATGTTCGAGACGGGCGGCGAGGCATGGCTCAGGTACGCGGAGGGCCGGCTCGACCCCGAGTCCTACGGAGCGCCGGGTTGGACCGGCGCGCACCCGCTCGTGAGCGTCCTGGTGCACGACCTCGCGGCCGTCATGAACGACGAACGCGACACGCACGAGCATCCGGCCTTCTGCGCGACGCCCATGCTCGCCGCGGCGCTCTCCGCGAGCCAACGGGAGGCGCTGACCGAGGCGGCCACTCTCCTTGCGGACGTGGACGGTAATTTCGAGGCGATCAAGGAGCTCTACTGCAGGGCATCCTTCCTGCGGTTCTAGTGCGGCAGACGAGCGGACCGGCATGAGCGGCGGGGGCGCGAAGCGATGAGCGATGGAGCATGGGTCCCCGGATGGCTCGAGGATTTCGTCCGAGCGCGGAAGGGGTCGCTGTACGAGGGAGACGAGGAGAGGATGCGCCTCGTTCTGGACCTCTGCGCGATGAACATCTCCGATGGGGGAGGCCCTTTCGCTGCCGCGATCTTCGACGTTGGGGGCGGGCTCGTATCCGCGGGAATGAACCGCGTCGTCCCTGCTTCCTGCTCCCTCCTCCATGCGGAGGTCATGGCCATCTATTCCGCTGAACGCGCCCTCGGCACCCATGACCTCTCGTCGCGCGGGCGATTCACCCTGGTCACGAGCGCGCAGCCCTGCCTCATGTGCATGGGCGCGGTCCTCTGGGCGGGCGTATCCGCCGTCGTCGCGGGCGCACGGGGGCATGACGACGTGGAGGCCCTCATCGGCTTCGACGAGGGCCCCGTGCCCGCGGACTGGGTGGCGGAGCTGGGGAGGCGCGGGGTCGAGGTGAGGCGGGACGTGCTCAGGGACGAGGCACGGAGCCTCCTCGCGCGCTACCGTGATTCCGGCCTCGGCGTCTACAACGCCGGATCGAACCCGCTCGCGAATCCCGAGAAAGGCTAGGGCTGCGTCAGAAAAAAAGTTTGAAATTCTCGTATGCGATCTCCTATACTGTCACCATCAAACAAGCGCAAGAGCGCTAGAAGGAGATTCGCAATGAAAAAGGCCTTGATCGTCCTCGTCCTTCTCGCCGCGGTCTTCGGGTTCGCCGCAGCGCAAGCCATCGACCTAGGCACCATCCCCGTCGGGCAATGGCTCGACGAGAACTACAACGCCCTCTGGGAGCTCACTTCCGGAAACATTCTCATCAAGGACAACGCCGACACGCCGCTCTGGAGCTTCGCGGAGAAGGGTTTCGAGGACAACAGCCTAAAGCCCTCGACCACCGGCGTCACGCTCACCTGGAGCTGCGCCGCCGCGGGCGATAGCGGGAAGACCTACATCCTCAAGTATACCATCGGCAAGTCCGATCTCGAGCTCACGATCAAGCGCGCCGAGTACCCCGACTACACCGTCATCCTCAAGAAGCAGGATAAATAATACATCCCGTCGATCGGCCGGGAGCGGGGCTTCCGGACGATCGACGGGGAGCCTCGACCCGTTTTCCCGTGCGTAATGATTCCCTCCCCTCGACCCTGGATTTTTCCCCCGCATTCCGGCTATCCTCGCCCCTGTGAAGAACTTGAAGCTCGCGGCGGCGAAGCCCGACGGCTCCCGCACGGAGATAAACGTTCGCGGCGTCCGGCTCGGCGGCGAATTCGTCGTGATGGCCGGACCCTGCGCGGTGGAATCCGAAGCACAGATCATCAAGGCGGCCGAGGCGGTCAAGGCTGCGGGAGCCAAGATGCTCCGGGGCGGCGCGTTCAAACCGCGTACCTCGCCCTACGCCTTCCAGGGCCTGGGCCTCGAGGGCCTCAAGCTCCTCGCCAAGGCCCGCGCGGAGACCGGGCTCCCCGTGGTCACCGAGGTCATCGATCCGCGTGACGTGTTATGGGTGGGAGAGTACGCCGACGTCCTGCAGATCGGCGCGCGGAACATGCAGAATTTCTCCCTCCTCCGCGAGGCGGGGCGCGCGGGCAAACCCGTGCTCCTGAAGCGCGGCATGTACTCCACGCTCGAAGAATGGCTGAACTGCGCGGAGTACGTTTTAGCCGAGGGAAATCCCTCAGTCATCCTTTGTGAGCGCGGCATCCGGACTTTCGAGACCTATACGCGGAACACCCTGGACCTCTCCATCGTCCCCGCGGTCAAGGAGGTCACGCACCTCCCCGTGATCGTGGACCCCTCCCACGGGACGGGTAAGCTTTCCCTCATCGCGCCCATGTGCCTCGCGGCCGTGGCCGCGGGAGCGGACGGGCTCGAGGTGGAGGTGCATCCGGACCCCGACTCGGCCATGAGCGACAAGGACCAGCAGCTCAGGCCGGCGGAATTCGAGAGACTCATGCGGGGCGTCACCGCCCTAAGGGAATTCATCGAAGGTACGGGAGGAGGCGCGAGATGAACCTCAAGGACCTGCGCGACAGGATAGACGCCCTGGACGCCAAGATCGTAAAGCTCATCAACGAGCGCATGGAGCGCGCCATCCTCACGAGGAAGCTGAAGCGCGAGGGCATCCAGGACTCCGACAGGGAGAAGGAGGTCCTCGAGAAGGTGCGCCTCAATGTGAGGGCCCTCGCTGACGCGGACTTCTGCATGAAGCTCTACCAGGACATCATGGCGGAGTCCAAGCGGCTCCAGGCCCTCGACCTCAAGACGGTGGGCTTTCTCGGCGAACATGGCTCCAACTCGGAACTCGCCGCCCGGGCCTGGGATCCCGCGGTCGTGCCCATCCCCTGCGCGGAGTTCGCGGAGATCTTCGACGGCGTGGAGGAGGGGGTCTTCGACTACGGCATCCTTCCCGTGGAGAACACCCTGGGAGGCATGGTGGGGCCGGTGAACAACCTTCTCATCTACACGAGCCTCAACGTGGTGAGCGCCGTGGACCTGCCCATCTCGTACAGTCTCCTCGCGGCCCCGGGGACGGACTACCGCGAGCTCAGGAAGGCGTACTCGCACCCGCAGGCGCTCCTCCAGTGCAGGGGTTTTCTCGCGCGGGCAAAGCTCGAGCCCGTTCCTGCACAGGACACTTCGAGCGCGGCCAAGTATATTTCCGAGAAGCGCCCGGCCGACGCCGCTGCGATCGCCAACGCGCTCTGCGCGGAGATCTACGGGCTCAGCGTAGTCAAGGACGGGATCGAGGACGCGGAGGTGAACCGGACGAGGTTCTTCGTCATCTCGAAGGCTGAGGGCGGGGCGAAGGGCGCTAAGTGCTCCATCGTCTTCAGGACGGAGAATAAGGCGGGCGCCCTCTTCAAGACCCTCGAGGTCTTCGCCGGGGAAGGCATCAACCTCACGCGCATCGAGTCCGTTCCCGACGTCCCCGGGGAATACGCGATCTTCATCGACCTCGTGGGCTCGCTCTCCGACGCCAAGGTGGCGAGCGCGCTCGAGCGGGTGAAGGGAATGACGGCCGCGTTCAGGATCCTCGGCTGTTACGACGAGAAGGTAATCCCCTCCCCAAAGAAGGCCTGAGCGCGTTTCCGCTCGGGAACCGGTCGGCCCAGGGCGCCAGCGCCGCCGGGCGCGGCGTTGGCGGTACTCCGCCTCGAGCGAGGGGCTAAGCGTCCGCGAGGGAGCGGAGAACGAGGCCTTTCCTCAGCTCGGCCGCCCGGGGCGTCCGCGGTTTTCCGTCCTCGAGGCAGCGCTCGACGCGGATCGTCCTCGTCTCCCCGCCCGCGAGGTGGAAGAAATTGTCTGATAGGACGAGATCGAGCTTCCGGTGGTCGATCTCGACGAAGAAGGCCGTCGCCTCCGCGCGGATCTCGATGAGAGCGATGCCTCCGCGACTCGCGGACACGTGCGCCGTGAGCCCGGCGGGGAGGAGCTCGAGCTGCTTGTAGGGAACGAAGGCGAGGATGCCGCGGCAGGACGGGGCGTCGCCTGCCCGGTCCTCTCCTCCCGGCGCTTCCTCCGAGGCCGCGCCTCCGCCATCGCCCTCGAGCCTGAACGCGAGGAAGCGTCGGCGGGGAATTTCCCGGCCGTTCACGCGTGAGCTGAAGTCCAGCCGCGCGACGAGGGCGGTGCCGAACGGACCGACGCCCGCTTCGGCCGATCCGCGTTCCAGCGCCGTCCCCCGCTCGTCGATGAGCTCCCACGAGACCGCGCCGCGCGCGGCGCCGCGCGTCTCGTTCGAGAAGTGGATCTCAGCGACGGCCGGCCGCGGATCGTAGTGGCCGTTGCCGTCGGGCGCGGGGAGGCGCTCGGCGTCGCGCCGGCGCTTCCGCTCGCGGGCGGCCTCGCCCTCGGCGCCCGGCAGAGAGCACGAACCCGGGGTGGGCTCGGCGGGGACGGATTCCTCGGGGACGAAGGCGGAGAGGAGGAGTGGGGCGTAGGAACGGCGCGCCTGGTACTGGAGGGCCTTCCACCTTCCCGCGTAGTCCACGCTCGACCAGGAAGCGACGGGCCAGTTGTCGTTGTACTGCCAGTACACCGAGCCCATGCAGCGTCCGCGGTTCCGCCGCCAGTGCTCGATGCCGTGCCGCAGGGCCTCGGCTTGGCTGGCCTGCGAGAGGTGGACGAGGGATTCGAGTCCCGTTGGGCATCGGAAGTACCGCGAGACGTAGGCGAGGATCTTGCCGTTCCCGCCGCCGCAGCGCTGATGATCTTCCATCACGGGGCTGAAGGCGTTCCGGTCCCCGGGCAGGGTGAAGGATTCGATGGTCTTCATGGAGGGGAAGGACTCGAAGCCGAACTCGCTCATGAAGCGGAAATGGTGTCGCGCGTATTCCGCGTAATCCTTGTTCCCGTGCCAGACCTCCCAGAAGTGGCAGTCGCCGCGGTCCGGGGCGTTGGGGTCGTCGAAGCCGCCGCCGGAGGAGGGAGAGGCGGGCCAGTAGAAGATCTCCGGGCAGACCTCGCGGACGATGGCGGGGAAGCGCTCCTCGTACATGAGGCGGTACTCGTCTTTATACCTGGGGTCCGCCGGAAGGCCCCAGTCGACGAGGGCGATCTCCATCTCGTTGTTGCCGCAGACGAGGCCGAGCGAGGCGCGGTGCCTGAGGCGCTCCAGGTTATCCCTGACCTCGGCCTCGATCTCGGCCATGAAAGCGGGGTTCGACGCGTCGTACAACGCGCAGGCGAACATGAGGTCCTGCCAGACGACGATTCCCGCGCGATCGCAGAGGTCGTAGAAGGCGTCCGATGGGTAGACGCCGCCGCCCCAGACGCGGAGACAGTTGAAGTTGGCCGCTACGGCGTCGGCTATGAGGCGAGCGGTGCGGTCGATCGGGACGCGGGCGAGCGCGACGTCCTCGGGGATCCAGTCGGCGCCGCGGGCGAAGAATGGAAGCCCGTTGCAGACGAACTCGAAGCTCTCGCCCCATTCGTCCTTCTCCCTGCGCACGGTCAGGGTCCTGAGGCCGATGGAGAGCGAGCGGGCGTCGATCTCCTCGCCGCCTAAGGAGAGACGGACGTCGATTGAGTAGAGGGGCTGGCCGCCCAGGCCCGCAGGCCACCAGAGGCAGGGCGACTCGACCTCGACGACCGCTCTCCCCGCGGCGTCGAGCGCGAAGGGCTGCCGTTTTCCGTCAGGATGGATGAGGGTTCCCGCGAGCGCGAGCCCGCGGGATTCCGCGTCGCCGCCGAGCCGCTCGACGGGAGCCGAGAGGCGGAGCATGACGCGCGGCGCGCCTTCTCCGCCAAAATGCTCCTGGACGACGCGGAGCTCGCGGATGCGCGCCGACTCGTAGGAAACGATGCGGATCGGGCGCCATATCCCCGCATCGGGTGCGACGGGGCCCCAATCCCAGCCGAAGCTGCAGTGGCTCTTCCTGACCGCGTTGAAGCCGGGATAAGCGATCTCCGGCCGGTCCCCGTAGGCGAACCAGATGTCGCGGCGCTCGCGCTCGGTCTTGATGAAGTCGAAGACGTTCCCAAATTCGATTTCGATAGAGTTTTTCCCGCCGATCACGGCCTCGCCGAGGGGGAAGCGATAGCGCCGGTGCATGTTCCGAGCGCGGCCGATCTCATGGCCGTTCAGGCGGACGACGGCGACGGTATCGAGGCCGTCCGCCTCGAGGAAGGCCCTGCCCGAGCGCGCGGCCCGGACGAGGGCCTCGTCGGCCTCGAAGGAGCGCGAGAAGAGGAAGGAGTCGTCCATGAAATCGAGGCAGCGGCGGTTGTTCTCGCGGAAGGAGATGCCGCCGGGATCGAAGGCGCCTGATTCCTCGAGGCACTGGAGCACGGTTCCCGGAACGCGGCACTTGAGTGACCGCTTCCCGACGAGCGACCGGACGTCCCAGTCGCCGCCGAGGTCGAGCAATAGGGGCGCGGCGGGGACGCGGTCCGCGCCGCTCACGCCTTGGCCTTGACCAGGCAGAGTTCGTCGTTGAGGGCCTTCACCGCCTTCTGATAATCGCCGCGATTCACCACGAACTGCATGTTGACCTGGCGCATCGCCTGCGAGACGCAGATGACGTTGACGCCCGCGTCGGCGAGGGCGCGCGCGGCCTTTGCGAGGACGCCCGGGATGGAGATGTTGGAGCCCATCACGCAGACGATGGCGACCTTGGCCGCCGTGACGGTCTGGTAACTCTTCTTGAGCCGCTCGAGGAGGTCGGGCTTGGCGTCGCGGTCGAGGACGACCATCGATATGGAGTTGGCGTTGGTGGCCTTCATGATGTAGCTCACGGAGTGCTCGCTGAAGGTGCGCATCACGTCGAGGTCGAAGCCGACCGCTCCTACCATGGAGGGGTCGTGGATGTCGAGGAGGGTGACCTTCTCGCTTCCCGTGACCATCTCCACGCGGGCCTTCTCCCCCGAGTACTCCTTGGTGATGAGGGTCCCCGGATGGCCGGGATCGAAGGCGTTGCAGACGCGGAGCCTGATGCCGTTCGTCTCTATGGGCTTCGAGGCCTTGGGGTGTATGGCCTCCATGCCGACGTCCGCGAGCTGGTCCGCCACGTCGAAGTTGGTGGTACCGACGATGACGGCGTTGCCCTCGCCTACCACCTTGGGATCGGCGGAGAGGAGGTGGAATTCCTTGTGGATCACGGCCTCGTCGGCCTTGACGATGACCGCGATCTTGGAGAAGGTCACCTCGGAGTAGCCGCGGTCGAACTCCCGCATGATGCCCTCGGTGCCCTTCGCGTAGCCGGTGACGATAGGGAGGACCTTCTTGAAGTCCATGCCGGCGAGGCTTTTCCTGATGCGCCCGTCGATGTCGAGGGGCTCGTCGTCGTCGAAGCCCGAGAGGTCGACGGCCTTGGCCGCGACGCCGCGCTTCCTGAGCATGACCTCGGAGTTGAAGGCGGAATGCGACTCGCCGATGCTCGCGAGCATCTCGCGCGCCGCGAGGAGGATATTGGACCGCTCAACGTAGCCCGAGGAGAGGACGTGGGCCATGGAATCGAGGTACTCGCGGGTGATGCGGATGCGCCCCTCGATGAAGGCGTCGGCCGCGGCGACGTCCAGCCCGATGCCCGCGAAGCCTGAGTTGATGGCCTTGAGGCGGCCCAGGACGGACTCGAGCTCGGCGCGGTAGTCACCGCCCTCCGCGAATTTCTGGTAAACGCCGGGAGCGCCCGTCTTCTTGTGCTCGAGGAGCCAATTGGTCACGTCCGCGTAGGCCGAGACGACCATGATGCGGCCGTACCAGTCTCCGTGCGGGCGGTTCCCCGTGATGATGGTGTCCATGAGCTCGCCGAAGCGGGACATGGACGTTCCTCCGATTTTCTCGACCGTGAGCATTGCTCGCTCCTCGCGCGGAATTTACACGTATTTTAGGGATTAGGACCTTCTTGCGCAAGGCGGGACGGGTGACGGGCGACACCGCGGAGGACGCGCGGCGACACCGCGGAGGACGCGCGGCGACACCGCGGAGGACGCGATATGATTATTGACTTTGATGAACTATGCCCTATACTGGCCCCGGCGTCCGGGCGGCGCCTCTATCCCGCCGCGCGGAGGTTCCCACCGTGATGAAGCTTTTACCCCTGTTGCCCTTTTTTTTCCTCGCCGTGGCCTCGTGGTTCGTCATCCAGGGCTTCGCCTTGGCGGTGAAGCCGTCCCTGGGCATCCCCAAGAGGAAGCGCGGTCCCGCGGGGACGCCGCCCGCGCGTTCCGACTTGATCGGGGCGCGGATCTCGGGCGCCGTATTGGCCGCCGCAGGCATCGCGCTCCTGGCCTTCTCGCGGATCTCGGTCGGCCTCGCCCCGCGGGCCCCGGTCCGCGTCGAAGGCACCGTTCCCGAGGGCTTAGGCGGCGAGATCGAACGCTACGCCGCGTCGAACCATATCCCGGCCCTCTCAGTCGCCATCGTCGAGGGCGACGCGGTCTCCCTGGTCTCCTGGGGCTGGGAGGACGGCGCCGGCAAGGCGCCCGCGGGGCCGGACACGCGCTACGAGATCGGTTCGCTCTCCAAGGCCTTCACCGGCCTTCTCCTCGCGGACGCGGCCGAGGAGGGCCTCCTCTCCGAGGACGACGCGCTCTCCTCCCTGCTTCCCGCGGAGGTCTCGGCCGGGCGGCCCTTCCTCGCGGAGGTGAGGCTCCGCGACCTCACGACCCATACGGCGGGCTTCCCGCGGATGCCGCCCTCGCTCGGCGTATCCCTGCGGTCTCTGGGCGGCACGTACTTCGGCGCGAACCCCTACGACGGGCTGGACGGGGATAGCATCCTCTCGATTCTCTCCTCCATGCGCCCGCCCGAGACGATCGGAAAGGATTGGTCGTATTCCAATTTCGGGGCGGGCGTCCTCGGGCTCGTCATCGGCCGGGCGCGCGGAAGCGGGTACGAATCGGCCCTCGCTGAGCGGATTGCCGTTCCCCTGGGGATGCGCGATACCCGGGTGCGGCTCGAGGGCGGGGAAAGGAAGATGCTCGTTCGCGGCTACCGCGGCTACGTCAGGATCGGAGGCGTCTTCCTGGGAGCGCGTTCCGAGCCCTGGGACATGGACGACGGCATGGCGGGGGCCGGCGGCATCCGGTCGACGGCGCGCGACATGTCCAAGCTCCTCCGCGCCTGCGCGTCAGGCTCCTGGAAGCCCGCGGAACGCTCCATGCGGCCGCTCTTCGAGGTCAGCGGAACGAGGCGGATGGGCATGGGATGGATCATGGACGGGGCGCCCGGCGGCGCCAGGACCATCGTCTGGCACAACGGGCAGACGGGCGGCTTCAACAGCTACCTCGCCTTCGACCCCGCCGCGGGGAAGGGCGTCTTCGTCATCGCGAACTGCGTCGTGAGCGTCCAGCCTCTCGGGAAGGACCTCCTCGCGAAGATGCTCGAACGCTGATTCATCCGGGGTAGCGGCGTCCCGATCCTGCTCCGCGGCCCTTACCTCCAGG
>CAZIEI010000049.1:0-19800 GCA_964538705.1 uncultured Spirochaetales bacterium
TACTCCGAGAAGGGGATCAGGATGTCGTAGATCTCGTTGGCCTTGGAGGCGGCTATGCCGGACTTCTCCGCGCCCTTCACGAAGGGCACGCGCTCGGCGGCCAGGACCTCCGCCTTCTTCTTGCTCATCGCGCGGCGGAGCATGTCCGCCTGGCCCAAGCTGTAGCCCGCGATGCGCTGGGCCACCTGCATCACCTGCTCCTGGTAGACGATGACGCCGTAGGTCTCCTTGAGGATGGGCTCCAGGCAGGGATCGGGGTAAGTGATGGGCTTCCTGCCCCACTTGGAGTCGATGAACTGCGGGATGTACGCCATCGGGCCCGGGCGGTAGAGGGCGTTGAGGGCGATGAGGTCCTCCATGCGGTTGGGCTTAGCCTGCTTGAGGATGCCCTGCATGCCCGAGGACTCGAACTGGAAGACGCTCGTGGCCTTGCCTTCGGAAAGCATTTCGTAGGTTCGCGCGTCGTCGTCCGGGATGGCCTCCTCGTCCACCGCCACGCCCCGCTTGGCCACGAGGCCCACGGTGTTCTTGATCAGCGTGAGGGTCTTGAGGCCCAGGAAGTCCATCTTCACGAGTCCGCAATCCTCCAGGACGTCCATGGTGAACTGCGTGGCGATGGTGTCCTCGTGCGGGTCCTTGTAGAGCGGCACGTAGTCCGTGAGCGCGGTGCGCCCGATGACGATGCCCGCCGCGTGGTAGCTCGAGTGGCGGTTCTTGCCCTCCAGCTTGAAGGCCGCCTCGAAGAGCTCCTTGTATTTCTCCTCTTGCGCGAGCGCCGCGAGCTTGGGCTCCTGCTCGAAAGCGGCCTTGAGGGTCATCTTGGGATCCTCGGGCACGAGCTTGGCGATGTCGTTCGCCTCGTCGAAGGGGATGTCCAGGGCGCGCGCCACGTCCTTGATGACGGCCTTGGCCTTGAGCGTCCCGAAGGTGATGATCTGCCCCACCCTGTCCGAGCCGTACTTGGAGGTCACGTAATCGATGACCTCCTGCCTGCGCTCGTAGCAGAAGTCCACGTCGAAGTCCGGCATGGAGACGCGCTCGGGGTTGAGGAAACGCTCGAAGAGGAGCCCGTAGCGCAGGGGATCGATGTCCGTGATGCGGAGGCTGTACGCCACGAGCGATCCCGCGCCCGAGCCGCGGCCCGGCCCCACGGGGATGCCGTGGTCCTTGGCCCAGTTGATGAAGTCAGCGACGATGAGGAAGTAGCCCGTGAAGTCCATGAGCGCGATGATGGCGAGCTCGTATTCGAGGCGCTCCCTCGTCTCCTCGTCGGGCGCGGGATAACGGCGCGCGAGTCCTTGGTTGGCGGCGTGGATGAAATACCTGACCGTCGGCGAGGCCAGGCGTTCGTCGAGCTTCTTCCGCTGTTCCGGGGCGATCTCCTCGACCGGCTTCTTCTTAAAAGACGGATGGGGCTTGGAGATCATCTCGTCGGAGAAGCCCGCGGCCACCTTGCGCACGCGATCGGTCTCCTCCCGGGCGCGCATGGCTTCCTCGTCCGCGAAGTCCTTGGGGATTTCGTACTCGGGGAGGAGGGGGCCGGGCTTGGGTATCCTCACCCTGCACATCTCGTTCACGAGGAGGGTGTTGGACACCGCCTCGGGGATCTCCGAGAAGAGCTCCAGCATCTCCTCGGCCGATTTCATATAGAAGTGCGCGCCGGGGAAGCGCATGCGGTTGGGCTCGTTCTTCTTGCGGTTCGTGCCCACGCAGAGGAGGATGTCGTGCGCGGCGGCGTCCGCCTTGTTCGCGTAGTGGATGTCGTTCGTGGCGATGAGCCTGAGCCCGTGTTTGCGCGAGAGCCCCGCGAGCACGGAGTTCACCGTCTTCTCCTCGCGCATTCCGTGGTCCTGGACCTCCAGGAAGAAGCGGTCGGGGCCGAAGGCCTCGCGGTAGCGGAGCATCCGCTTCTCCGCGTCTTGCGCGCGGCCCATGAGGATGAGGCTCGGGATCTCGCCCGCGATGCAGGCGGTGGAGCAGGCGAGCCCTTCGCTCAGGGAGAAGAGCGCCTCGTCGTCGATGCGGGGCTTGTAGTAGAAGCCCTCCGTGAAGGAGAGCGACGAGAGCTTCATGAGGTTCTTGTAGCCGGTCTGGTCCACGGCCCAGAGGATGAGGTGGTAGTACTTGCCGCCCGCCTCGGTCCCCGCCTTCTCGAAGCGGCTCCCCGGCCCCACCGTGTAGAACTCGCTCCCGATGATCGGGTTCAAGCCCGCGGCTTCGCATTCGCGCGCGAATTTCACCGCTCCGAAGAGGTTGCCGTGGTCCGTGATGGCCAGTCCCGGCATCCCCAGCTCCTTCGCGCGCGCGATGAGGACCTTCGCGCTCGATGCGCCGTCCAGGAGGGAGAAATCCGTGTGTGTGTGGAGGTGCACGAACTCGGCCATGGGCTCCGCCATCATACCTCAAGAGGGGGTTTTTAGCCAGAGGAATACCGAGAGGGAAGAGAAAGGGGAAGAATGAACTTTATCTAGCCAGGCACCATGATATAAACGTCGGCGGGGCCTGGTGAGGAAAATCATGGATCGCTTGTCCTCAGCCGCCTCCTAGGCGGCTGGACTGTAGGGAAATGATCATCGGCGCCGCTACCGCGGCTTGCGTTCCTTTTAGGGTATAGATTTGGGTAGAACGTGCGGAGACGCTCACCATGATTTTCCTCACCACCCGCGCCAGAATTTTTCATGGTGCGCTCCCCGGTAATGATTCTTCCCCCTTCTCTCCCCTAACGCTTCGCTAAGCTGATGCTCTCGGGCTCTCCTCACTACGATGGCTTTGCCATCGTTTGGGTAAGAGGAAATAATCATCGTTGCCGCTGACGCGGCATGCCATCATTCCCCCTCGCGAAGCATGATGTCAGGAAGGCCTTCGTGCGGGGGGAGAGGCGGTGAGGGGCACAGAACCTTTTCTCGCGGCGGCGGCTCTCTTTTGGCGTGGATTGTGGAAAGAGTGGCGGTATCGGGGCGGGCGGTGGTGGCATAGACTAGGCGGGATTGCCGGATGAATCGCGGGATGCGATAGCGAGGCTTTCTGAAAGCCGTGAGCGGTAGGAGCAGGGGATGGATTTTATCGGGCTCGTGGAGGCGGCGCAGGGGGACGACGTCGAGGCGCTGGATTCCTTGTTCAGGAAATTCAACGATATGGCCTTCGGATACGCGTTCTCGTTGGTCGGGGATTCCGACACGGCGGAGGATGTCGTGCAGGAGTCGGTCATCGACGTGGTCTGCAACATCCGGAAGCTGAGAATCCCTCGGGCATTCCCGAGCTGGTACAAGGCGATCATCCGTCGGAACTGCGGAATCCATAAGCGGCATCCGCCCCTCAAATGGGTGCAGGCGGAGGACATGGATGCGTTCAGCTCGGATGCGGCGCTGCCTGACGGCGAGTTGGAACGGTTGGAATTACGGAAAATGGTGAGGGAGTACATCGATCGACTCTCGCAGACCATCCGCGAGACGACGATCCTGCATTACTTCGGTGATTACTCGATCGAGGAAATCGCCGAGTTCCTCGGGATACCCCTCAATACGGTGAAGACCCGCCTCTTCCAGGCGAGGAAGCGCTTGAAGAAAGGGATGGAAACGGCCATGACCGAGTATCTCCAGGATAACGTCGCGAGGGAGTTCCCGTACCGGAGCGTCATCCAGGGCGTGGGAGGCATCTACCGGGAGCGGATCCAAAATAGGTTCTTCGAGGACTCGCCCCTCTGCTCCTGCCTCCGCGCCACGCTCGAGGCCATCGGGGACGGACGGGGCCAAGGATATGAAACCGTCGGAGAAGAGCGCTGGTATTACGATCGCGCGTACGCGTGGCTCATGGGCACGACCGGCCTCGCCTTCCGCTTCACGTGGAAGAAGAGCTGGGACATCGGCATTGTCTCCGCGTATCTCATCGGAAAGAAGGCCGACACGGTTTTCGAGCGGGCGTACCGGTCGATCGGGTATTCGTACGGGCTCCTCCGGACGAGGTACTCCGCGAAGGAGAAGTCGCTGTCCGCGCGGGAAAAGAAGGAGCTCCGGGAAACGGCCAAGCGGATAGTTATGGAGAACATCGATAAGAAGCGGCCGGTCATCGCGCACGGGGTGATCGGGCCTCCCGAGGAGTGCCTGATCACCGGGTACGACGAGGACGGCGAGGCGGTGACGGGCTGGAACGTCTTCCAGGACCCCGGACGCGGCTCGCCTTCATGGTACGCGGATACTGACGGCGACGGAGTGATGGAGCTCAACGCGGACAGGCTGGTCGGCTACGAGCCGAGCGGGTATTTCAGGAAGCACGATTGGTTCAAGGACACCTGGTCGGTCATGTACGTCGTCGGGAAGGAGAAGGAGCCGGAGAGGGGCGCCGTATGCCGCGATTCGCTCGAATGGGCGCTCGAGGTGATCCGGAAGGACAAGCTCTATATACGGGAATTCGAGAACGGGATCTCCGCCTACCGGGCCTGCGCGGATTCCGTGGAAAGGCTCAAGATCGGCGCGGACAAGCCTGAGGAGCTCAGGAGCCGGTATATGGTGTTCGTCTCCGCCGTGGCGATGATCATCGACAATCGGACCTACGCGCGGCTGTTCCTGAACGGGATCGCGGAGGAATACATGGAGATCTCGAAACCTCTCTCCGTGGCGTCGGAATTGTACATGGAGGAGATCCGGAGCGTCTGGAGAATCTGGAACCTGCTCGGGATCAGGAAGGAGGGCCCCGAGGCCTGGCCTTCGGTGAAGCGGGACCATGACATCGGACGCTCGCTCGCGCTGTTCGCGGACGCGGTGATCCGTTCCGAGTGCGCGGGGATCATCCGCGGCGCCGTCGATTTCGAGATCGGAGCGGCCGAGGCGATCGAGGCGGCTCTGCGCGAGTGGCGTTCATAGCGTGGAGAACCTGAAGGGCCGGTAACCAGATGAGGAAAGGCACAGTATGGCCGGGAGGCGGAAGCGTTCGCCATCGCGCTTCTTCGCCGCCGGGCTTTTGACGGGGAGACGGAATCCCTATAACTTTGCAACGCAGAGTAAAAGGGAGGCGCAATGGAACAGGAGCCAGACATACCCGATGACCTCGGACGGCTCGTCGCGTTCGGGTCGCGGAGGCATTTCAGGCCATTCAAGCGCGTGTTCCTCGTCTGGGGGATCGCCCTGCCCCTCGCGGGCGCGGGATCGACGCTGTCGGGGCAGAACTCGTATATCTCCTCGGCGAGGGATCTGAGGTCGGAGGGCAGGCTTCGTAGAGTGAAATCCACGTAATCAGAGTCAGCGCCGATGATGTCGATTCCGTATTTAGAATCCCATTCCTTCAAAATGAAGGGCCCGAATCAATTTCGTTCTGATCATCAGGCCGCTCGCGATAAGGAACATGATCCATAGTGGGACTATTCACTCGCCTTCAGGCATCCGATGCCGGGGCAGATGGACGTCGAAGCGGGTGCCCTCGCCGAGGGCGCTCTTGACTTCGATCCAGCCGCGGCATTGCTTGACGATGCCGTACACTGTCGCGAGGCCGAGGCCGGTGCCCTTGCCGGGCGGCTTGGTGGTGAAGAAAGGCTCGAAGATCTTTGAAAGGGTCTCCGGACTCATCCCCTTGCCCGTATCCGATACGGAGACGCGGACGAAATCCCCGGGTTCGGCCCCGGCCTTCGAGGCGGCATCCTCAGCGCTCACGGCGGCGTTCGCGGTTTCCACGACTATGCGGCCGCTCCCTTCGAGGGCGTCGCGGGCGTTCAGGCAGAGGTTCATGACGATCTGGTCCACCTGGACGGGGTCGGCCTCGATCGGCCATACGCCGTCGCCGGGGCTCCATTCGATGGAAATGTCCTCGCCGATCAGCCGTCCGATCATTTGGAGAATGCCGGAGACCGCTGCGTTCGCCTCGATCCTGTGCGGGGCCGCCGCCTGCATCCGGCCGAAGGCGAGGAGCTGCCCCGTGAGCTCGCTCGCTTTCCGGGCCGCCTCGAGTATGCTCCGCAACCGCGGCGCCGTCCCTCCGCCCTCGTCCGGCGCGGAGAGCGCCAGCTCGGCGTTGCCGATGATCGCGGCGAGAATGTTGTTGAAATCGTGGGCGATTCCGCCCGCGAAACGGCCGATTGAGTCCAGCCGGTTGAATTGCGAG
This sequence comes from uncultured Spirochaetales bacterium, assembly GCA_964538705.1. Classification (GTDB taxonomy): domain Bacteria; phylum Spirochaetota; class Spirochaetia; order Treponematales; family JBGSOB01; genus CAYNQK01. Next base: position 6,091 of record CAZIEI010000049.1, read on the forward strand.
AGGCGCGCTTCGAGGGCGCGCTGTTCGGTGACGTCGATGGAGATGTTCAGGAACGCCTTGCCCTGGGGACGATCGAAGAGGACGATGGATTGCATGACCGAACGCGTTTCGCCGTCCGGTCTCCGGATTCGGATGTCCATAGGCCCGAGTCCCCCCTTCTCCATGACCTCCTCTTTTATGCGGGAGACGTCCGGTTCGATCAAGGCGACTCCTATCTCCTCCGCGGTCTTGCCTATGACGTCGGATTCCTCCAGGCGGAACATGTCGAGTTCCGCGCGGTTGATCATGAGGAAGCGGCCGGTCGCGAGGTCCACGAGCGAGCAGCCGTATGGGGAGCGCTCGAAGATTTTACGGAATTCCGATCTCGCGCCCTCGCGTTCCAGCTCGAGGCGGATCCTCTGACTGATGAGCTTGACCGCGAGGCGAGCGAGGACGAAGAGGACCGCGGCGAAGGCGAGGGCCTCTCCCGAGTAAAGGAGGAGGCGGGCCGTCGGGCTTCCGCGGACGCGGACGTAGGTGTCGCCGAAGAGGACCTGGGGGAGCGCGTATGAGAGGACGGCGAGGGCGGCGAGCGCGACGACGAGGGCGATCACGTGGGCGAGCGCGCCTCGCCGCGCGGAGGGCGTCGTTTTCACGAGGTACGAAGCGCCGATATCCTGTTCCTCCTGCGCCGTGCGGTCAGGCGGCGCGTGCCCAGTGAAAGTCTCGCCCCTCGCGGGCTTGAGCGCAAGGGGGACGCGGGAGGGGGCGGCGCGGATTATCGGTTCAAGTAAAGCCGTCAATCGATCTTCACGGCGTGGATTCCCTGCCCTATACTCTCTCCTATGCCCAGAGCGCGTAGCAAGTCGAAGAAGCATGGATACTCGATGCGGGCGGTCACCTGGGGCGGTCTCATCGCCGTGTCCGTCGCGGGCGCCGTTTTCCCCCTCCTCATGTTCGGCCGCGGAATCGCGGACATGCTCCTCGGCGCGGCCTTCTCCCTCATACCGGCCCTGGCGGCGGCTATCGGCGTGGAGCTCCTCATACTGCGGCCGCTCGCGGCGGTGACCAAGGGCGCGGAGACCCTCCGCACCGAATACGACCTCCGGTACCGCGTGCGGATCGAAGGCGCGCGCGAATGCCGCGACTTGGCCCGTGCCGTGAACGGCTTCGCCGCCCGCGTCGAGGGCACCGTATACGACCTCCTCGCCGCCGCGCGCCGGAGCGTGACGGTGGCCGAGCGCCTGGGCTCGGTCGCGGACGGCATGGCCGGATCGTCGGAGGCGATCGGCGGGCGGATGGAGGAGATCTCCGAATCGGGGTCCTCGCTGGCCGCGGCCCTCGCGGCGACCGACGGGAGCGTGGCCGAGGTCCGCGGCGACGCCGCCTCCATCGGCGCGCGGATCGAGGAGCAATCGGCGGCCGTGGAGCGCACGACGGCCGCCATCGAGGAAATGGCCGCGAACATCAAGGCCATCTCGCGTGTGATCTCCGAGCGCTCGGGCCTCGCGGACGGCATCGAATCCATGCGAACGGGCACGGAGCGCAGGTTCGAGGAATTCGCGGAGGCGATGCGCGCGGTCACGGGCTCGGTCGGATCGATCGCGGACAGCATAGACGTCATCAAGGAGATATCCGACCGGAGCAACATCCTCGCCATGAACGCCGCCATCGAGGCCGCGCACGCGGGCGATGCGGGGCGCGGATTCGGCGTGGTCGCGGAGGAGCTCCGCTCGCTCTCGGAGGGCACGAGGGAGAATTCCAAGGCCATATCAGCGGACCTCCAGTCCATCGTCGCCCTGTTCGACCGCGCCGCGGGGCTGACCGGAGAGATGACCTCTCTCCTCGCCGAATTCGCCGCCGCGGTGAAGACCTTCGTCGGCGGGATGTCCGAGACCGCGAGCGGCCTCGGGGAGATGGAGGCGGGCGCCTCCGAGGTGCTCGCCTCGGTATCGACGCTGAGGAGCGTCACGAGCGCGGTCCGCGACGCGTCGGGGCGCATCGCCGCCGCCGTGGACGGGCTCGGCTCCGCTTACTCAGGGCTCGAGGACCTGGGGAAGCGCAATTCGGACATCGCCCTGAGGAGCAAGGAGGAGAGCGCCGGGATATCGGGCGTCGGCCGCGAGCTCCGCGCCCTGGGCGAAGACAATGGCGCGATGTTCGGATCGATCCTGGAGAAGCTCGACGGCATCGGCCTCCTCGATTTCTCGCTCGCTAAGGCGAACGACGGCCAGCCCCTCGTCTTCTGGAGCCTGGAGGACCGGACGCCGCCGCCCCGGCCCGCGCGGCCGGAGGACTTTCCGGAGACGGACAAGCGCCATTGGTACGATTCCGAGTACGCGGGCTGGGGACGAGAAAAGGCGGAGCTCCCGCCCTCGCCCATGGACGGCCCGCGCGGGAAGCGCGTCTATTACCTCCTCAATACCTACGACTCCGGGGACTCGGGCTACGGCGGCGCGATCCGCAGGGGGGCGGCCAAGATATCCGACCTCCTCGGGATCGATCTCGAGATGCGCTTCGCGAACATATCCGCGGAGACCCAGGCCCTGCACGTCAAGGAAGCCCTCTCCGCGCGGCCCGACCTCGTCATCATCGAGCCCACGGACGCGAGGCGGGCCACGGAACACTTAAGGCGCTTCCATAAAGCGGGCGTGCCCGTGATCGTCTCGCTCATGGGGATCGAGGCGGAAGCCTATCCCTACATCCTCTGCTACACCGGCCCCGACGACTGGGGGCAGACGCGCGCTCTCGCTCGCCGCTTCGCGGAGGGGACAGGCGGGAAGGGCGGCTACTGCGTGATCCAGCACGTCCCCGGATCGGGGACGGACGCGGGCAGGAGCTGGGGCGCCGTGACCGAGCTCGCCGAGGCCGCGCCCGGGATGCGCCTCCTCGAGAAGGGCTACGCGGGATTCGAGAAGGACCCCGTGCGGGAGATGGTGGCCGGCTGGATCAGGAAGCACGGGAAGGACCTCTCGGGCATCATGGTGGCGGACGACGCCTCCATGCTCCAGGGCGCGGTCGAGGCCTTGGACGCCGCGGGCAGGGAAGACGTCGTGCTCTGCAGCGCGGGCAACAGCAAGACGGGCATGGATCTCGTGAAGGCGGGGAGAGTCCTCGCCATCACGTATCAATCCGCGGAATCCACGGGTGCCCTCCCCGTCGTCGCCGCGGCCGATTACTTCGACGGGGTCGCGTTGCCGCCGGTGAAGAGGCTCCCCGTCAGGCTCATCACCCGCGAGAATGTCGAGGAATTCTACCCTCCGCAGTTCTGATCCGGCCGTTCGCTTGACACCCCCGCGCCCCGATTCGATAATGGGAATTCCGGCGCGGAGAGCCGGGCATGGAGGTCTGTCGATGGGATTCATCAAAAAGTTGCTGAAGCTCCTTGCGGCGTTCAACGCGAACGTGGGCGCCTGGCGGATAGCGGCGGGATTCGCCTGCGGATTCCTCATGGCCGTCCTCCCAGTCGCGAACCTCCTCTGGCTCGCGCTCTTCATACTCTGTTCGTTCGTGAAGATGCAACGCGCGACGTTCGTCGTCTCGCTCGCCGTTTTCAAGCTCGCCTACGCGCCCCTCGCGCCCCTCGCCGACGCCCTCGGCTGGTCCATCCTGGACTCCGCCGCGCTTCGCGAAACGTTCATCCGCCTCGCGGCCGCGCCCGTCGCTCCCCTCACGCGCTTCAACAACAGCCTCGTGATGGGCGGCCTCGCCCTGGGGCTCATCGCCTGGATACCCCTCTTCGTCGCCTTCCTCTTCCTCGTGAAAATCTATCGGGCCAAGATCGCGCCCGTAATCCGGAAGAGCAAGTGGTACAAGGCGTTGCAGAAGCTTCCCCTCTTCCAGGGACTCGCGTCGTTCGCGGGGAAGACCGCGTCCGCCGCGGGGGGAGGGCTCTGAGATGGCGCGCGCTAAGAAAACCTACCGGCCGGACAAGTTTTTCAGGAAGCCCATCCCTCAGAAGAAATTCGAGAAGCGCTGCCTCGGCAAGATGGCGCACGCGGACGACCGTGCATTCCTCTCATCGCTCTTCAGCCTCCAGGACGGCTCGTACCGCTTCACCGGAATGCTCGACAAGGCAGGGGCCAAGCGCCTCAAGGGGCTCGCCAAGGCCATCAAGGCGGACGTGGGATTCCTCAACCCCGCGCCCGTCGCCATGCTCGCCATCCTCGCGGGCGCGGCGGCCGTCTTCATCGCCTTCTTCATGAATCCCCTGCTTGAACGCGCCGCCGAGGCCGGCTTAAGCGCGGCTTTCCAGGCCAAGGCGGAGATCGCGGGCTTCAGGCTCAATCTCTTCGGCATGGGGGTCTCGATGCGCTCGCTCGCGATCGCGGACAGGGACGCGCCCATGACCAACTTCATCGAGAGCGGCCCCATCCGCTTCAAGCTCGATCCCGCGGCCGCGTTCAGGCTCAGGGTCCGCATCGAGGAGGCCCGAGCCGATCGCCTCGCTTTCGGGACGCCGCGAAAGGAGTCGGGCGCCCTCCCCGAGTATCCGCCCCGCGAGAAGGCGAAGGACGCCGCGGCGGAAAAACCGCCCCTCGTGGACCTCTCCGCCTTCGACGCGAAGGCCCTCCTCGAGCGCGAGAAGGACAAGCTCGCTTCCATGAAAGCCTACACGGAAGCCAAGGACGCCTACGCGCGCATTGAGACCGAGTGGAAGGAACGCGTCGATTCGTCCAAGAAGGGTGTGGACGATCTCAAGGCCTCGAGCGAGCGGCTCAGGAACCTCGACCCCAAGAAGGTGAAGACGATAGAAGAGGCGCGCCAGGCCATCGCGGACATCCAGGCCCTCAAGGCCTCCGTTTCAAACGTCTCGGACACCGCGAAGGGCGCGGCCGGCGGGCTTAAGAAGGACATGGACGCCGCCCTCGCGCTCGAGAAGGCGGCCGTCGCCGCTCTGGACAAGGACCGCGCCTACCTCCGGAGCCTCGTGGATCCCCGGAGCGGAGCCGCCTTCGGCGCGCTCGAGCCGACCCTCCGCGCCATGCTCTCCGACTCGTCGGAGAAGTACCTGAACTACGGCCTCCGCGGCCTCGAGATCCTGGACGGGCTCAAGGCCAAGGGGGCCGCGGCGAAGTCCGGGGGGAAAAAGGACGGAGGCGGGAAGTCCGCGACCGGGAAACAGAAGAAGGGCGCCGGGCCGAAGGGGCGGGACTATCCCTTCCCTGCCGGGAACTACCCCGCCTTCTGGCTCGTGAAGCTCGACTCGTCGTTCAACGATGGCTCGCGCGACTGGGTCGTGTCGCTCGCTGACGTCTCCACCGATCCCGATCTCGCGGGCTCGCCGTCGGGACTATTCCTGAGCGTGAAGGGCGCGGGATTCGGCGCCGAGGCCAAGGCGAGCGCCGACTTCCGCTCGGACGCGGGCGGCGCCTACCTCGTCGAGGCCGCGGGGAACGGATTACCCGTGGACCTCAAGGAAGGGCTCTCGTCGATCGGCCTCGACGGCTTCTCGGGCTCGGGCGGGGGGACTCTCAAGGCGTCGGGCCGCGCCGCGGGCGGCATCGACCTCCGCGCCGATCTCTCGGTGGCGAAGGCGAACGTGAGCGGTGAGCGCGGCGCCATCGGGACCGCCGTGGCCGAGGGCGTGCGGAAGCTCGGAGTCGTGGAAGCGAGCGTCGAGTACCGGAAGGCCGCGGGCGAGGCCGATTCATTCAAGCTGAAGACCAACCTGGATAAAATAGCGGCGCAGGCCGCGGCGGCTGCGGCGGGCACCTACGCCAAGAAGGCCCTCGCGGACCTCGACGCCGCGTTCAAGGACTACGGCGGCGGGGCCATCGCTGAAACCCTCGGCGCCAAAGGCGGCGCCGAGGGGCTCCTCAAGAGCGCGCTCTCAGGCGAGAAGGGCGCGAACGATATCCAGAAGACCCTCGACGAGAAGACCAAGCAGCTCGAAGCGCGCGTCAAGGAACTCGGCGCGGGCGCCCTTAAGGGGCTGAAGCTTCCCGGGATCTGATCGGGAAAGGACGAGAACCGGGAAGAAGAGCTCCCGCCCTTCTTCCCGGACCCATCATCCCGGGAGCCCGAGGCTTCGCGGGTTCGCGTCTCCGGCCGATCTCGGGTCGTTCGCTACGGCGCGATCGCGAAGGAGGAGACTTCCTCCACATCGCCGTTGTCCACGAAATACAAGTTCCCGTAGACCGTCTGCGCCGTGGACCCGTCCCCGGCCCCTATCAGGAAGCGAACCTGGGTATTGAGGTATGGCGCGAGGTCCTGGTTCGCGGCGAAGGGACCCCAACCCGTCATTGAGAGGGAAACGATATCGCCGGAAGCTGTTTCCATCTGCATATACGCGATGCCGTCCATGTCCGGAAGGCGCGCGTCCATCCACCAATCATTGGAGACGATCACGGTGAGCGGGCCCTCGGGCCGCCAATTCGGATTCGGAACGGGCGCGACGGGGAGCGGGGGGACGGGCGTCGAGGGGAAGACCGTGGCCTCTGCGGCGTTTGCGAGGTAGTCATTGATGGTCCTCCCGAACGCCGTGTACAGCAGGTTGTCCGATTGGAACACCATGTTCTGGTAATGCCCGGACGTGTTGTACCACATCCAGCAGAGCCAACCCGTACCCTGCGCGTCGAAGGCATCGAGGAGCTCTTCGTCCTCGGCGGCGTTCGGATCCATGTCGATCGAGCAATCGTGGCTGAATTCTCCGACGACCACGGCGAGGCCGAGATCGTTGAGGGTCTGGATGCCTACATCCGCCGTCATGTAGAAGTAATCGTCCCCGTCCGGATCCGCGCCGGCGCCCCTCCAGCCGCCGTACATGTGGAGGGAGAAGAGGACGTTGTGGAGCGGATCCGCGTCGAGGATCGTTTTTCCGTATTTTTGGACGGCGGATATTTCCGACGCCCAGTTGATGGAGTCAATGAGTATGGCGTTCCTGATCCCGGCCGCGCGCATGCGGGCAACCGCGGCGAGGTAGGCGTCCCTCCAGATCTCGTCGCTCCCCAGGCGGCCGTCCTCGTCCGCGGCGTTGCTCGCGCACCATTCGTTCGTGATATTCACGATCACGTAGCGTTCGAGATCCCTTACCCAGGATTCGCCTATCCAGAAGTCCGCGGCCTCCATCACCTTGGCAGGATCGTTGCTTCCCGTGGCGTTATGGTACTCGACGATGGGGACGATCCGGTACTTGACGTACTCCTCGACGACCGCGCGGCGCTCCGCGGTAGTCTTGCAGACGTACCAGTCCGGATTCGCCGGGTCCTCCACGGGCCCGAACACGAGCCGCGCGGCGTTCGCGCCCGTGGCCTTGATGCAGGGCACCGATTCGCGGTTGTCGCTCCCCGTGTTCCACCAGTGGTTCACGTTGGGGCCCTGGATGCGGAACGCTGCTCCGTTTCCGTCGCGGAGCTCGATGCCGGCGACGTGGAATCCGGAATAATCTCCTTGGGGCGCGGAGGGTAAACCGGGCCGCGACGTCGGGCTATACGAGCAGGATGCCGCGAGGAGGAGAGCGCAGATCATGGCTGGATAGGCATGCGGTCTCATGGGAACCTCCGTGGCTCGGACATTTTGGAATCCTCAGGCTCGGCGCGCCGGCGGATGGGAGGAGGCGCCCCGTCCGCCGGCAGGCGAGCGGGTCTTCGACCGCCTTCAAGCTATCACCCGTGATCCTGGAATTCTATTTTTTCCTCTGAAATATCGAGGAATCCGCCGTTACCGGCGCCTGAGCGCCACCTTTTTCACGATGCTCGCCATGCTCATGTCCGTCGTGGCGGCCGGCGTGCCGGAGTACGGGTCTCCGAAGTCCGCCCCGTTCTTGTGGTGCGTGATGTACCTCGTCTCCCCCACCGGAGTACCGTTCACCATGGTCACGGAGGCGGGGAGGATCCGGGGCGTGTCGGCGTTGGGCGTCCAGGCATGAAGGGTCAATTCGAATTCAGTTGCCGCGGACGCGTCCAGGTCGACGTCGGCCCAGTAGAGGATCGCGGGCTGGTCCTCCACGTAGTAGGCGGGATAATCATCGGACGCATGGGTAGCGTAGAACCAATCGTTGTAAACCGAGGAATTGTCGAATTCGAAATACACCCGGAATTGGCGCACCGAGGCGTCCCTGAGCGTGAAGGTCTTGGTGAAATCCGAGCCGAATACCGAGGCGGCCGTGATCCCGTCCACGTAGTTCCCCTGAGAATCTGTCGCGAGGCTCAGGTCGGTCGAGGCCTGCCGCTTGTTCATCGACCAATACGGCAGGACCTCGCCCGTGAGGTCTTCGGTCGCCACCCGTTCGCAGACTACGATGTTCTGCAGGTAGGAACCGCTTTCGATCCAGGCTGCGTACACGTTTCCATACGGACCTGCGGCCCCTTGCTCGAACACGAAGTCGAAGGAGGGAGCGAGCGGGGTGACAGGGGAGGACGCGGGGGAGGGCCCGGGGGAAGCGGCCGGGGATGATTCCGGGGAAGGATCGGCCCCCTGGGCGCATGATGAAAACGCGATGATCGTAGCGAAGGCCGCCGTGATAATAAGAGGCAATCGATTCGACATTTTTACGCTCCGGCTTTCGGTATCGTCCCGGCTTCCCCGCTGCGGAATCCGTAGTAGGGAACGCCTTCGGCGCGGGGGATGCCGGGAAAGATATCGCGCGGAATCCGCTCTTTCCGCCCGGTTCAGGATTTTCGTGCGAGCGGGAGGCAGATTAGGCATTTGCTCCGATGCTCGGGGTCGTCCGCGGGGTTATTCAGGTTGATCTCGAGGGCGGGGCGGGGCTCGAGCTCGCAACCGCTTTGCGGAAGCCATTCGAAGTACAGGGCCCGGTAGGCCATGGGCAGCTTATCGATCGTGTCGAAGAAAAGGTACTCGGCGTACGATCCCGCGGGGATCGTATCGAACCTGACGCCGCCTTCCGCGTCCTCGGGGAAACCTTCGGGCAAGGTTATGCAGGCGTCATGCCTGCACGCGTCCTCGTCCGTGGACTCGGGGTCGTCCCAGGAGATACCGATGAAGAGCGGGTTCCGCTTGAAAAGATCCTTCGCGCCGACCCAGGCGAGCAGCTTCTCCCAGTTGCCCGCGGTTTCCAGGTAGCTCCCCGTGTGGCGGAAGTACGCGATGCGGTACGACGGCCGTTCATTGATCGTGACGTTCATGTCCCATATCCTCCTCAGCAAAGAATTGCCTTGAGGATATCCATCGGGCCGGGCCACCGCTCGCGGGTTCTTGCCGTCCTCTCCCGGGATCTTGCTGAGTTTTTTCTCCCTGAGCTCCGTGGGCGTGAGCGCGTAGCGTTCCTTGAAGAGCGCGTTGAACGAAGAGAGCGATTCGAAGCCGCAGCCCAGCGCGATCTCCGTGACGGGTTCGTTTCCGCCGAGGAGGCGGGCCGCCGCCTTTTCGAGCCGCCGTTCCTTCAGGTATCTGATGGCGGGGAGCCCCGTCGCGGCCTGGAACACCCGCGAGAAATGGAAAGGGGAGAAATTCGCCTCCTCGGCGAGCCTCCCCAAGGTGATGCGTTCCCCGTAATGCGATTCGATGAAAGCGATGACTCGCTCGATCCGCTCGTCGTGAATGGCCATTATCGCTCCGTCCATCGATTGTATACCGGCTGGGACCGATCGGCGCAAGGATCCCGGCGCGCGGTTACGACCAGATCGCGTTCAGGATCGCGCGGAACGCCGAATAGGGACGCATACAAGGGAAAATAGCGAAGGCTTATTGGGTTTACGCGTTCTATGGGATATGTTCAACCGCAAACCGTAATCCCGAGGAGCCCCGCATGAGCCGCGCGATCCGTAAAACCGTTGCTGATCCCGTCATGGCGGCCAAGCGCCCCGCGTCGGCGATCGCCCTCCTGGCCCTGACCGCCTTCATGGCGGGATGCGGCTTCGGCGGCGCCGCCTCCGAGGAGCGGAACGCCCGGATCGACTCGCTCTCCTTCCAGGCCTTCTCCGACCATGCCGTCATTTCCTGGGAGACCGACATCGCGGGCGGCTGCCGGGTCGAGTACGGGGCGACCGCCGCTTACGGCCTCGTCGCGACGATCGGCGGCGGCGGCACTTCGATGAACGCAACGCTTCCGTCCCTGGAGCCCGATACCGAATACCGCTTCCGCGTAACGACCCTCGATCCATCGGGCGGCGCGGCGGATTCCTGGAGCGACGTCCTCCGCACGGCCGCCTCCGCGCCCGGCTCGCACGCGGCCTCGGCGGAGGATCTCGGAGGCGGCGTCGTCCGCTATACCTACGACTGGTCGACCCAGGATCAGCTTCTCGATTGGCTCCCCACCTCGGGAGCGACGATCTCCCGCTCGTCGGGGACTCCGCCCCTCGCGGTCATCTCAGGCGGCACCACGGACGTCCGCGGGATGCGCTGGAACCGGCCCATCGCCGTCTCGCGGATAACCGCCAGCGCGAGCACCTCGAATGCGGCCCAGCGGCACGTCAACATCTACGCGAACCTCGACGACGAATGGAACGGAAGCCCCTGGAACGCGAATCCCTCCATCGGAACGATCAGCGCGGGGAGCTCGACCTTCTGGATGCTCGACGGGATCGGCGAAACCTTCGCCTGCCCGACCCTCGCGGCGGACGTCTTCTATGATTTCGAATTCACCGTCTCGTCCACGGAGATATCGAGGACTTGTTCGGTTAACGGAACGCGTTACGCGCGGACGGGGACCTACGCTCAGGCGGCCGACGGACGGATCGCGCTCGGCGCTTACGCGGGGACCACGTCCTGGGGGACGGTCGTCATCGAAGGGGCGCCGAGCCCGGATAGCCCCGTCGCCGCGCCGACCATCACGGGCATCAGCGCCGTGACCGATGACGAGACGGCCATCTCCTGGTCCACGGATATCCCCGCGGATTCCCTCGTGGAGTACGGGACCGACGGCCGGACCTTCGGCTCCCGCGTTTCATCGAGCGATCTCACGCTCGGGCACAGCATTCTCCTGGACGATCTCCAGCCCGGCACCGAGTACTGGTACCGCATCAGTTCGCGCGCGGCTTCCGGCGCCACGACCACGCGGGCCTACCGCCTCGTACCCGGAGGCGACTTGCGAGCGGACGAGATCGTCTTCAAGACGACCGGGTCGGCCTTCGAGGCCATCATCGAGGTGGACGCGGGCGCCGCCGTGGAGTGGATCTTCGCCGACGGGACGTCCTCATCGCTCCATCCGGTCATGGACTACGGTACCTCCGCCACGCGCTTCAATCGCCTCAAGGTGACGCCCTGGAGCGCCATACGCACCATCGACATCGGCTATGACGGGGGAGACGGCGGCCAGCTGGACCTCGGGACCTACGAGATCGACAGGGAGACCGTCGAGGCCATGGACGTCACCGCGGTCTACGGGCTCGCGAACGCGGCGCCCTCCCTGCGGATCTGGACATCCTCCTGGCAGCCCCTCCTCTCGCTCGACTTCAGCGGATTCGCCCAGCTCCATACCATGGAGGCCTTCCTCTGCCAGAGCATGCGGAGCATCGGGCTTTCCAACACGCCCTCCCTCCGCAGGCTCTGCCTCGAGGACAACGCCATCGAGGCCCTCGACCTCTCGGGCTGCCCCAATCTGGAGGATCTCCGCGGCGCCCAGAACAACTATGCGTCGATAACCTGGGGAGCCACGGGAGCGCAGGTCTGGCACATCTGCATCAGGGATAATCCGCAGATCACCGTCCCGCATCCCGACTACTCCCGGTTCCCCCTCCTCGTCGATCTCTTCATCTGGAACACGGGCCAGAGCGGGACGCTGGCCCTCTCCCCGGCCGCGAATCCGCGCATCAGGTACGTCATCGCCTCGGGGAACCGCTATTCGTCGGCGAACCTCTCGGGCATATTCCCCGCCGGAAGGAACGGCGTCATCGAGGTCTACAATAACGATCTCACGAGCCTTGACGTGTCGGGCAACTACGGTCTCTCCGAGCTCCGCGCGCAGAACAACGACCTGGACGAGGCGGCGGTGGACGCGGTGCTCGCGGCCGTCGACGCGGTGGGGACGAACGGCGGTACGGTCGACCTGGCGGGCAACGCGGTTCCCTCGGCGACCGGCGCCGCGCACGTCGCGAACCTTCAGGGCAGGGGCTGGACGGTGACGGTGGAGGAGTGAGCGGGAAAATGCCCGCTCGATCGATAATCACGGGAAGATCGCGCTGGCGGATCAGCGCGGTATAGGGTATTATCCGGCTATATTCCAGCGAGGAGGCATGCATGAAAAACAGAGTATATGCGTCTTTTCCCGCGGTCTGCGCGGCGGTCATCCTGTCCGCGCTCGCCTTGGCCGCGTGCGGCCCGGCCGGCGGAGATACGCCCGGAGGCGGCGCGCCCGAAGGCGGCACGTTCCCGACCATGGTCACGGTGCCCGCCGGCCAATTTCAGAATGATGGCACTCCGACTGATATCAGCGCCGTGAGCATGTTCCGGATTAGCGCCTGCGAGATCACCCGAGCGCAGTTCAGCGCCGTCATGGGCGCTGATCCCAGCGACCCGGCGTACTCCAACGGCACGGATAACCCCGTGCAGAACGTGAATTGGTATCATGCCATAGCCTATTGCAATAAGCTGAGCCTACAAGCCGGCCTTACGCCGGTGTACAGCGTGACGGGCGTGAGCGATTGGGCAGCCCTCGCCTTCGCGAGCATCCCCACAGCGTCCAACGACGACTGGGATGACGTCGTGGCCGATTGGGACGCGACGGGATACCGGCTCCCTACGGAGATGGAATGGATGTGGGCGGCTATGGGCGCCCCCGCCGATGGCCAGAACGGCGGGACAAATACCACGGGGTACCTGAAGGATTTCGCGGGGAGCACGGGGAGCAACGCCATTGGGGACTACGCTTGGTATGATTCCAACTCAGGCTCCAAGACCCATAAAGTCGGAACCAAGCTACCGAACGAATTGGGATTATACGATATGTCAGGGAATGTCAGCGAATGGTACTGGGATTGGATGAATATTTATCCCCCCGGGACTCTTGTCGATTACCAGGGTTGGGACGGGGGGTCCGACCGAGTCATCCTTGGCGGAAGTTTTCTTACGGGCGCATCAGCCAGTCAAATCCGTGACCGATGGAGTGAATTCCCATATGACCAGGGTGTAGCATTAGGTTTCCGCGTCGCCCTTATGTAAGTGATTACCGACTGAATTTTTTCCTCCCCTGGCTTCAGCATCCAGCTGAGGCCAGGGGAGGATACGGTATCTTGATTCTCATCGATACATGAGATAAATCTAAAATCTCCATCCTCTCCTTTATCCCCACTTGGGCTCGCAGCGGCTCTTCCCCGCGGAAACTTTCCTCTCTTTATGCGTATTTGCCGCGGTCAGTAACCATCATATCCAACGATGACAGCAAACGAATTTCGTGTTAGAATAAAAGAAATATTGGGTTGTAAAGACGTTCATCCAGCCTTTCTCCTACCGTGCGGGATTTCCCAATGAAAAACGATTACTTATATCCGATTCCAGGAGCGCGCACGTGAAAGAATCGCAGAAAATCATCGCTACCCTCATGATCGCCTCGTACCTGGCGACGATGGTACCTCCGCTTTCCTTCGCGCAGGATCTCGGCCTTCCCCGGATTTCCATCCAGGACGAAGGGCTCGTTCGCGCGAGCAACGGAGGGGCGATACCCAATACCGTAGCGGCATCCGCGCGGGATTCCGCGGGCGGCGCGACGCACGGCCCGCGGGGCGTGACTGCGAGCGCGCGGGTCCTCATCAGCGCCACCGAAGGCGGAACGATCCGCGTGGGCGGGCTCGAGATCAGCTTCCCCGCGGGCGCGCTGGAAACGGACACGGA
>CAZIEI010000050.1:0-7815 GCA_964538705.1 uncultured Spirochaetales bacterium
AGCTCGAGGAGATTTTCCGCCGCTTCAAGATGGGCGGCTTCCACGTCCTCGTCGCGACGACGATCATCGAGAACGGCATCGACATACCGAACGTCAACACCATCATCATCGACCGCGCGGACATGTTCGGGATCTCCCAGCTCTACCAGCTGAGGGGCCGCGTCGGGAGGTCGGACAGGCTCGCGTACGCCTACCTCCTCTATCCGGCGGGGAGGGCCCTCTCGGAGATCGCCATGAAGCGGCTCCAGATCGTCTCGGACTTCACCGAGCTCGGTTCGGGCTTCAAGATCGCCATGAAGGACCTCGAGGTCCGCGGCGCGGGGAACCTCCTGGGCTCGGAGCAATCGGGCGATATCTACTCGGTCGGCTTCGAGCTCTACATGCGACTCTTGGACGAGGCGGTCCGGAAGCTTTCGGACGAGGACTGGAGGGAGGAGGAGGACTCCTACCTCGAGCTCGAGTACTCGGGCTTCATCCCGGACGAGTACGTCTCGGTCCCGATGATGAAGATGGAGGTCTACAAGAAGATCGCGGGGATCTCCTCCAAGGAGGAGCTCGAGCGAGTGCACGCGGAGCTCGCCGACCGCTTCGGGCCCGTGCCGGACGAGGTCATGAGCCTCCTCTCGCTCGCGGAAATCCGCATCCTCTGCAGGAAGCTCGGGATATCGAGCCTCAGCGAGCGGCAGGGGCAGGCGCGGGTGGAATTCTCGCGCGTCGCCGACGTCTCCGTGGAGCGCCTCGTCAGGATGATGCGCGAGTCGCCCGACCGCGTGAAGCTCGATCCGGAAAGGCCCAACGCCATCATCCTGAAGACGGGCTCCATCGGCCTCAAGGAAAAGAGCGAATTCATCAGGGAGCGGCTCGAGGCCCTTTGCTCCGGTTGATTTCCGCGTCCGCATCCCCTGCTGATTGCGCCTTCATGGCGCGTATTTAAGCCTCCGAATCGAAATCAGCTCAGGATGTAGGTTTCTGATAGGTACTGGGCGCGGGGACGGGTGTCGAGGGCGGGACGGGAGAGGCCTTCGGGACCGGGGAGGCGGGAGGCAGGGGAGAGGGCTCCGGAACGGGAGCCGGGGCCGGGACGGGAGAGGCCTCCGGCACCGGCGACGCCTCGGGAAAGGGATTGTCGTACTTAACGCGTTTCGATCCTGTATCCTCCGATTCCGTCGGCTTCATCCCTTCCCCGCGGCGATCGCGCGATCGAGCCTCGCCTGCGTAAAATAGTTCCCCAGGATCTCGACGAGCTCGGGGGAGAATCCGAGCTCGAGCCTCGCGCGCTGAACGCCGGACGCCTGGCGGGACGCATCCTTCACCGAGCAGGGCACGGAGAACTGGTAACGCTGGAAATAGAGCTTGAGGGAGCAAGCCGTCCCCGGCGCCATGTCGGGCGTCCGCATCGGAAGGAGTATGTCCGCTTCCGATGACGAGACCGAATAGAGGGCGGCCTTGTGCTGGGCTCCCGGCGCGGCGAGCACGGAATAGTTGTTGTAGCCCATGGCTTTCGCGGCCTCGGGAGTGATCTTCACCGCCCTGCCGCGGTAGTCGCCCTGCTCGGCCTTGAGGCGCATAAGGGTGTGGCGGTACTCGCCGAGGATGCGCGCGAGGTCCTGCGGGCAGGGCCGGTAGAGGGCGCTAAGAAGGGCCGCGTTGTCCCTCCCCTTCATGGGATTCACGCCCTGGAGCTCGCAGCGGGCGAAGAGCTTGAGCGGATTCTGCGAGGGGCCGGTCTGGAATACCAGCGTGAGCCCGCCGAGCGCACCCTTGTAGCGCTGGAAGAAGACGACTTCCTCCTTGGAGAGGCAGGCGAGGAGGCTGACTTCCTCCTTGCTTGACTGGTACGGAACGCAGATGAGCGAATAGGCGTCGATCTTGAAGAGCGTCTGCGTCTGCTGCAGGCCGGTCTTCCGGATGACGAACGGGGAGAAGACGATCGTGTCCTCGGATGACGCGGGCTGGGCCGCGCGGGCGGGTATTGCGGGCATCGCTTCAATTCTCCATCGGCCGGGCGTCTCCGTCAAGGCTGGTGGACGGAAGGGGAGCTCGTTCGCCGCGCGCGCGCTCGTCGAGCGTTCGACGGAAGGACGGCGCCTAGCGGCCGATCATGAAGGTGCAGGGGAGCTTGGGGATCGCGTCCTTGAGGGCGGAGAACCGCGAGGCCATGGCGCTCACGGCGCGTTGGCCCGGCCCGCCCAGGTCCCAGGCCGCGGCGACGCGGGTGTCCTTCATGAGCGTCGAGGCGATGTCTTCCGCCATGGCGCGATTCCGGTACGGCGTCTCGATGAACACCTGCGTTTCCCCCGAGTCCCGGGCGGCCCGTTCGAGGCGTTTGAGCGAGCGGGCGCGCTCCGCGCGGTCGCGCGGGAGATAACCGTGGAAGCGGAAGGACTGCCCGTTCATTCCGGAGGCCATGATCGCGAGCACGATGGAGGAGGACCCGAGGAGGGGAACGACCTCGACGCCCGAGTCGTGGGCCGCCCGGACGAGGAGGGCTCCCGGATCGGCCACCGCGGGGCAGCCGGCTTCCGAGAGGAGCCCGAGGTCGGCGCCTGAGAGCGCGGGGGCGAGGAGGGGCGGAACCGAGGCGGGCGGAGTGTGCTCATCGAGGATCGCGAGGGAGACGGCCGCCATCGCGTCGCGGTCGAGTACGCGCGAGAGGAAGCGGAGGGCCGTCTTCTCGTTCTCGACGACGAAGGAGCGGAGCGCGCGGAGGGGTTCGAGCGTGGCGGGAGGGAGGGAGGCGACCGCGTCCGCGTCCGCGGAGAGGGGGGTAGGGACGAGGTAGAGCTTTCCGGATTTCACGCGTTCCAAGGGGACTCCTCAGGAGCCGAGCGACAGGAGCGAATTCCTGAGGAGCGAGAGGAATTGCGCGAGCCTGAGCTTGGGGATGACGGCGTCATCGGACGCCGCTCGCTTATACGAGGAGACGATCGCGTCGACCTCGTCGCGGTCCAGGGGGAGTGACTTGCCGGCGATCCCGCTCTCTATGTCGCGCCTCCGGAGGACGCTCTTTCCCGAGAAGGCGACGCGAAGCTCCGAGACCGTGCCGCGCGCGGCGCGGGCGAGGAAGACGAAGGCGAAGGTCGAGGTGTCCGGGACGTCGCGGGAGCCGAGCTTGCGGAAAACGGACACGTTCCACGCGTCGAGGGGGATGCGCACCCGCGTCAGGAGCTCGGGCCCGCGGGATCGGAGGTCCTCTTCGGCCACGGGGAGCCGGGAAACGGGGATCCACCGCGCGGGGCCTTGTCCGCGGAGCTCCGCCTGCGCGTCCATGCAGGAGAGGACGCCGTGGAGGTCCATGCGCCTGTCCCTGACGCAGAGATTCCCGCCGACCGTGGCGAGGCAGCGGATCGGGGCGCGGGCGAGGGAGGAAGCGGCCGCGAGGAGGGCGGGCGGCACGATGCGCGTTCCGAGGGATACGAGCGAGGAGACGGCGAGGCAGGCTCCGGCGTCGAGGTAGCGTTCGGTCCTATTCACCTGCTTAAGCTCGTGGATGCGCGCGATGTGCACGAGGGCGCCCGCGTAGGGGAGGAGGATGCCGGGCGCCTCGCGCGCGATCGCGGTGCCGCCCGCGACGATCATGGCGTCGGGATTGCGAGAGAGGGCCGAAACGGCGTCCTGGACGCTCTGGGGCGAGAAGACGCGCGCGTCAGACGGGCGAGCCATACGTCCGCTCCTTGCGGATCCTCATGGCCTGCCGGACGCCCTCCGCGAGCGCGCGGGCGGAGGTGCACCGGCAGCTTACGCCCGAGAGGCCGCCGAGGATGGTCTCCTCGTCCTCGTCGTCGAGCGTGTCGGCGAGATAGGACGCGAGGAGGACCTTTCCCGGGAGGCAGAATCCGCAGCTCTCGACGCCGGCGCGGCGGAAGCCCTCGATGACGTCCCCGCATTCGCGTTTCCCGCGGAATCCCTCGTAGGTGACCACGTCGGCGCCGCGGACGGAGAAAGCGGGAACGATGCAGGAAGGGGCTACGCCGCCGTCCATGAGGACGAGGCAGGAGCCGCACCTGCCGGAGCCGCAGCCGCGTTTCACGCTGGCCGCGCCGAGCTTGTCGTGGAGGATGTCCGAGAGCCGCTCGGCCGGTTCGGCGCGCACGGAGACGGGCGCACCGTTCAGCGTGAATTCCACGATCATGCGCCGAGCTCCTCCTCGATCATCCTGTCGCGTCCGATAGGGATCGAGTCCGAAGGGAAGCCCGTCGCCTGGGCGACGGCGCGGGCGTAAGCCGCGGGAAGGAGGATGAAGGGGAGCTCCCCGAGGCCCCGCGGCTCCGAGCCCTCGACGGGTCCGGGGAAGAAGCATTCGACGTGCGGCGATTCGTCCGCCCTCGGGACGGCGTAGCGCCAGAAAATGTGCGGCCCTACGCGTCCGTCAGCGAATTCCATCCGCTCGGACGAGGCCCAGGCGAGAGCGGCAGAGGCCCCCGAGTCAAGCGCGAAGGTCGCCCCTTCCATCGAGATGATTTCGCCCGAGTCGATCGCCATCCAGGCCCCGACGACGCGCGGCTCGGCGGTTTCGGTGTCGAGCTCTATCTCGACGACGGCCGCCCCGAAGGACGGCGATGCGAAGGCCTCGGGACCCCTATTCCCGTCCGCGGGCCTCTTTCGCGGCTTGTAGGCCTTCCGGACGGCGATGGGGAGGGGCGCCCTGAAGCGCGAACGCTGGATCGCCTCGGCGCACTTCCCGACGAGCGAGGCTACGATGGTCGCGTTCCTCGAGAGGGTCGACGGGCCGGAATCGAGGGAAGCGTCCGTGGAGCAGGGCTCGACGTCCACGGCCTCCTCGTCGATCCCGAGGATCCCGCTCGCGATGCGTTTCCAGATGAGGGCAGTGCCTGGGTTGGAGAGAACCGACCCCGTCCTGATGAGGAGCCTGAGGTCCTTCCCGAGGACGCATTCCACCGTGGCCTCATCGGCTCCCTTCCCGAGGAGGAACCCGTTCCCCTGGTAGCCGAAGGTGAAGCCGATCCCCCGGAGGGCGCCGTCCGATCGGTCCCCGCCACGCTTCCTGAAGAGCTCGAAGGCGGAGTACTTGCGCGGAAAGTCGCTCGCGTCGGAGAGAACGGGCCAGATGGCATCGAGGGAGGCGCGCGCGCGCGGGCGCTTCTCACCCCGCGCGGGGCGCTCGGGCATTCCCGGTAGGTTCCGCCTGCGGATATCCACCGGATCCGCCTCCACAGCGAGGGCGATCTCCGCCATGAGCGATTCCACGGCGAAGGAGGCGGACGCCATCCCCATACCGGCGAAGGGGCCGAGGGGAACGGTATTCGTCTGGACTGCGTACGCCTCGATACGGACGTTCGGGCAGGCGTATGGGCCGGGGAGCCCGCAGAGAAGCCGTTCGAGGATCTCCTCGGCCATGGCTCCGTACGCGCCGGTGTCTACGAGGACCTGGGCGTCGAGCGAGCGGAGTGTTCCGTCGCGGTCAGCCCCGGCGCGCAGGCTGACCGCGGTGCGGTAGCGCTTGGGGCTGAAGCGGAAATCCTCCTCGCGGTCGAGGGCGAGGAGGACGGGGCGCTTAGTCACGAGGCAGGCGAGGGCCGCCTGCGCGGCGAGCATCGAGGGGTACCAGAGCTTGCCGTCCAGATGCACGCCCGTCTCCGTCGGCCGGACGACGACGTCCGATTCCTCGACGTCGAGCACCGCCGCCACGGCCGACCGCGCGTGGAAGGGCCATTGGGTCGCGGTCCTCACCGCCATCTTGTCGTACTCGAGCGAGGCGAAGGCGGCGAGGGGCTCCGGATAATAGTGCTCCTGGCTCCCCGTGCGGTACGTCCGTTCGAGCTTCACGGGACAATCCGCGAGTGTCGCCTCGGCGTCGCCCGAGGAGATCTTGCGCTCGTGGAGGATCTGGTCCGACGAGAAGCTCTCGAAGGAGAAGAGCGGCCACTCCTCCTCGCACTCCACCTTCACGTCGCGCGCGAGCGCCTCGAGCTCGAGGGCGTCGGGGCCTGAGAGGAGTGCCACGGGTTCTCCGGGATAGGAGACGGACTCCCAGGCCAGGACGGGGATTTCGGCGCCCATGACGGATACGCGGCGCTTTCCGGGAATGTCCGAGGCCAGGATGAGGCTGTAGCCGTGAGGCAGACCGGGATGGCTGACGGAAAGGACGCGGCCCTTGGCGACGGGAGACCGTATCGTCCTCACCCTCAGCATTCCCTCCGCGGCCATGTCGCAGGCGAAGCGGGGGAGGGGGGCGGCGCTCACCGCTTTCCGCCAGCCGCGTCGCCTATCGCGAGGACGGCGCCGATCACGCGCTCTATCATGGAATCCGTCATGCCCGGCCAGATGGGAAGGGATATCTCGGATTCGAAGCGCGCGAGGGCGCGAGGGAAGGAATCAGGCTTGAGTCCGTAACGGGACGCCCAGAAGGGCATCAGGTGAAGCGGAATGTAATGGACCGATACGCCGATCCCGCGCTCTTGGAGCTTGTCGATGAATTCGTCCCGCCCGATCGAGAGGCGGCCTGAGACGACCGAGAGGGCGTAGAGGTGCCAGGCGTGCCCCTCAGAACGGGGAGGGAGCTCGAGGTAGTCCCTGTCGGCGAAGGCCTCGTCGTAGCGGGCGGCGATCTTTTTCCGCATTCCGAGAAGGTCGTCCGCCCGCTTGAGCTGGGCCCGTCCCATGGCGGCCGCCACGTCCGTCATGTTGTACTTGTATCCCGCGTCCACCACGGCGTAGCGCCACGCTGCCGTCTTGGAGGTGTAGCGGTCCCAGGCGAGACGGTCGATCCCATGGAGGAATCGTTCGTAACGATCATCCCGCCTTCGCCCGTGGTGATCGTCTTGGTCGTGTAGAAGGAGTAGACGCCCGCGTCCCCGATGGTGCCCGCCATTCCCATGGGGATGCGCGAGGGGAAGGAATGGGCGGCGTCCTCGATGAGGGCGGCGCCGTGTTTCTCCGCGAGCGCCTTTAGGGCGGCCATGTCGCAGACCGCGCCTCCCACGTGGACGGGAAGGATCGCCTTGACGCGCTCACGTTCCTTGAGGACGCGCTCGACGGCGCCGGGATCGATGAGGTAGTCGCCATCCCCGACGTCGGCGAAGACGACCTCGGCGCCGAGATAGCGGGCCACTTCCGCGGTGGCCGTGAAGGTGTAGGGGGAGGTGAGGATATAATCGCCCTGCCCGACGCCCGAGGCCTCGACGGCCAGGTGGAGGCCGGCGGTCGCGGAATTGACCGCCACCGCCTCCCGCGCTCCCGTGAAGTCGGCGAACTCCTCCTCGAAGGCCCGCGTCTCGGGGCCCGTGGTGAGCCATCCCGAGCGGAGGACCGAGAGGACGGCGTCTTCCTCCTCCTTCCCGATGAAGGGGCGCGCGAAGGGGATGGGTTCGTCCTTCCTGTCGTCGGATCCGGTCAGTATTCGGGCTCCTTCTCGGGCACGGGGACGGTCGCGAGGCGGCCCGCGAGGGCCTTCCTCAACGCCTTTCTGTTGCGGTACGCGCCGGGTTTCGCGGGATCGAAGGCGCATACGGACCGCAGGTCGCTTATGACCTCGTCGATAGTAAAGCGGTTCCTGCTCGTTTCTTCAAGCCGGTCGATCCCGGGGAATTCCGTGGAGATGCGGCGTTCGCGGTCGTTGTGGAGCCGTTCGTCGAGGCGTTCGCCCGGCCTCAGGCCGATCTCCACGATCCTGATGTCCCGGTCGGGCTCGTAGCCGTAGAAGCGGATCATCTGCTCAGCGAGGTCGACGATGCGCATGGGCTCGCCCATCTCCAGGAGGTAGCGGTTCCCGCCCTTCCCGACGCCCCCGCACTTGAGCACGAGGGAGCAGGCCTCGGGGATGGTCATGAAGTAGCGCGTGGCGTCGGGGTGCGT
>CAZIEI010000050.1:7825-19479 GCA_964538705.1 uncultured Spirochaetales bacterium
GGTGACGGGGCCGCCCTTCTCGCTCTGCCGCTGGAAGAGGGGGATGATGGAGCCTCGGGAGCCCAGGACGTTCCCGAAGCGGACCACCATGTAGTCCTTGCCCGATGCGGCCGCCCGGTCCAGGACGAGGAGCTCCGAGAGGTACTTGGACGCGCCGTAGACCGATACCGGGTCCACGGCCTTGTCCGTGGATATGAGGACGAACTTGCCGACGCCGGCCTCCAGGGCAGCGTCCACGAGATTGAGCGTCCCGAAGAGGTTGTTCTCCATGGCGGCCACGGGATTGGCCTCCATCATGGGCACGTGCTTGTAGGCGGCGCAGTGGAAGATCACGTCGGCCTTGAGGCGCTTCAGGATGAAGCGGACGTACTCCGCGTCCTTGAGCTCGCCGATGACGGGGACGATCGTCGCGTCGCCCACGCCTTCCTCCTTGAGGATCCGGAGGTCGCGGTCGATCTCGTAGATGGAATTCTCCCCGTGGCCGAAGAGGTAGAGGCGCTGGGCTCCGCCGCGGAGGAGCTGGCGGCAGATCTCCGAACCGATGGAGCCGCCCGCGCCCGTGACGATCACGCGCTTCCCTTTCAGGTAGGAGATGCTCTCCTTGAGGCCGATGGCGACCGGATCGCGGCCGAGGAGATCCTCGCTCTCGATGGACTTGGCCTGGATGAGATGGGCGTCGCCCTCGATGATCTGGGCCTCGGAGGGGAGGATGCGGATCCGGGCGAAGCCGGCGCGCTGGAGGAGCGCGTAGAGCTCCCGGAGGTACTGGCGCGAGGCCGAGGGGATGGCGATGATCGCCTCGTCCGCGGGATTGCGCCTCAGGAGGTTGATCACGTCCTTGATGGGGCCCAGGACGGGGATGCCCCCGATCAGGCTGCCTATCTTGGCAGCGTCGTCGTCCAGGAAGGCGACGACCGAGCCCAGGACGCCCTTACGCTCGATCTCCCGGGCCAGGGTCTTCCCCGCGAAGCCCGCCCCTATTATGTAGATCCTCGGTCCCCTCGCCTCGTCCATCCTGCACCCCCGCGGCCCCGGCTTTCGCCTCTATGAGATCGAAGGAGAGGTCGAGGGTCATGGGGCCTTCCACGAAGTCCAGCCTGATCCTCGCCCTCCGCTTGCGCTTGTCGACGCGGACGATGGCGCCCTCGTAGCCCTTGAGCGGGCCCGAGTGGACGACGATCCGGTCGTTCTCGCCGAAGCTTACCTTCGATATATCGGTGCCTTTGGTGAAGGACATGAAGTGCTTGAGATGGGCCAGGTCCCCCTCCGTGAGGGGCTTGAGGAGGGAGTTGGAGGGGAGGAAGCGGAAGACGCCCTCGGTCCGCTTGAGGTCCAGGTAGATGGACGCGGGGGATTCTTCCCCCGAGAGGAAGAGGTAGCCCCCGAAGACGGGCTTCGTCTCATTGACGAATTTGCCTCTCCTCCTCAACCGGAGCGTCCTCCGGGGGCAGATGAGGGCGAATCGCGCCGACGCGCGGATCAGGAGGATCCGTCTCATCACGAGGTCCTCGTCGCCTGTCTTCACGTGCAATGCCCAGTAGTCCACCCGGCGTCCTTCTCCCGCGGAGAAGGGTAGCACGGTCCGTCCGGAGGCCGCAACAGAATCGTAAACTCGACCTAAAGTCTTGCCGATAACGGGGATGAAGCGGCGTGTACCCTCGCGGGGGGCGCCCTTCGGAGGGGAACATGACCAGGAAAGCAGCGACGATCGTCTTCGCCATCTTCTTTATTAGCGCCATCAGGCTCGGCGCGCAGACGATTAGCGTTCAAATCATCGAAGAAGGTCGCCCTGGCGCGGTCCCAGACGGATTCAGCGAGGCTCTCGTATCGGGAGCCATGAACGAGGCCTTCGACCGGGGGCTCATCGCCACGAGCGGGAAGCCAACGGTTGATTTCAATCGGAAATTCCGGGAGTGGCCGCTGTCCCGGAGCGAGGAGCTCAAACAGGCCATGGTGACCCACGTCATCATGATCCTCTATAAGAAGGATACCTTCGGGCGACCCGGAGTGAGCTATCCGGGACGATTCGAGTTCTATCTATGGGATGTCGAGAAGGGCGAGGCTTCGCATAGGGGGGAGATCCCCGGGATGCCCGCGTCAGAGATCATGGAAGGCGGCCGTGAAGCCGTCCTCGCGTACTGCGCCGAGACGGGCCGTTCCCTGGCCCGGGAATGCCTGGAAGCGCTGCGGTGAACCGCAGGAGGCTGGTATCATGAAAAAGAAGGTCCTTGCCGTCCTGATGACGGTAGTCCTCTCCGGCGCGGCCCTCTCCGCCGCGGCGTTCTGGGAAGGCACCGCCGTGGCATCGAGCTACGGAGAGTTCCCTCAGGCGGGCCTTTACGGGGCCTGCTCCTCCTTCCCGCGCAACACGATGGTCGAGGTGCAGAACCTGGAGAACGGGAAGACCGTCCAGGTCCTCGTGACGGACGGCCTCGACAACCCCGGCGTCTTCATCTCGCTCTCGCCCGAGGCCTCCTACGAGCTCGGCATCATCGTGGGCATGGTCGCGCGCGTTCGCGTCTCCATGCCGCGGAGGACGAGCGACGCCGCCCTCCGCTACGACGTGCCCGGCACGAACGACGACCCCGACCTCAACCCCGCGGCCCTCGTGAACAGGGAGCGGGCCAAGCGCGGAGGGGCGGTCGCGGAGGCGAGTTCCGAGCCGACGCCCTTCGTCGCCGTCCTTCCGTCCCCCGTCGCCTCTCCGCGTCCGACCGCCGCGCCGTCGGCCCGCCCCGCCTTCACGCCCGCGGGCGAGCGGCCGCAGGCGATCGCCGACCGGAGGAGGGCGCCCGGAGACGCGAGAACGGTCCGGAAACCGGGCGACGTACCGGAGGTGGAGGAGCGCGTTGCGGTAGTCACCCCGGTTCCCTCGCCCGCGGCCTCTCAGGCGCCGCTCGCGACGCCCCTTTCCTCGCCCGAGGCCATCGTCTACGACGCGAGCGCGAAACGCGACGCGAGGGCCAAGGCCTTCGCGCTCAGGGAACCCCTCCTCGAGAAGCAGGTGTCCGAGGAGCGGGTCGCTTCAGTCGAAGCCTACGAGCGGCTCCGCGCGAAGCCGCGGGACGCGGCCGCCCCGCGGGTAGCCCTCGCGGAGCCGGGGCTCGCCGACAGGGAACGGCCGGAGGCGGGCTTCGATCGCCTCAAGAGCCCAGAGTCGAAGGGGCTTTCCGTCGCGAGGCTCCCGGACGCGAGGCTCGAGGCTCGGCCCGAAGACGCCGGAACGACTGTCGCGGAGGAGGGGAAACCCGAGGCCATCGCGCTCGAACGCGCCGCGAGGAGGGAGTCCCGCGGCGTGAAGGCGGCGCTCGCCGTTCCCGTCCTCAAGGACGTCGGGCACGAGGCCCCCGAGGCGATCGCCTTCGATCGGGCGGTCCGGATCGACGGGAAGCCCCTCGTGGCGGCCCTCCCGGCGCCCTCTCTCATCGAGGCCGGTCCCGACCGCGCCGAGGCCATCGCCCTCGAGCGCGCGACGGGGAAGCGGGAAGGGCGGCCGCTCGAGGCGGCCCTCGTCGATCCCGAGATCCGCGGAACCGGCGAAAGCGTTCCCGAAGGAATCGCGGATGCCATCGCCCTCGAGCGGGCGTCGCGCAGGGAAGGCTCCTCGCCTGACGGCCTCGCCCTAGCGGATCCTGAATGGACCGATGCGTCCGAGACGCCCGAGGCCTACGAGCGGCTCGCCGCGAAGGCCGTGGACGGAAAGGGCGTCGAAGCGGCGCTCTCGGAACCGGGAATCGACCTGGAGGCGGAGGAGACCGCCATCGCCTATGAGCGAATGAACGCGTCGCGCAGGGAGGGGCTCGCGTCCGCGGAGGGCGCGCTTCCAGACCCGGACGCGCAGGTAGTGAGCCTCGCGGCGGCCGAGGATATGCCGCCTGAGGCCATCGAACTCGAACGGAAGAGGATCCTCGCCAAGGCAGGAGGCAGGTCGGACGTCGCCCTCGCGGATCCCCAGGCGCCGAGCGGCGTGGAGGCTCCCGTCGACGAGAGCGCCGTGATCGCCTATTCGGGGAGACTCGAGCCCGAGGACGGGAAGGGCGCGCCAGAATTCGCGAAGGCGGCTCCCGAGCTGCGGGAGGGCGCCGGCGAAGACGGCCGGCAGGATCGGGGGACCGGCGAGGTCGATACCGTCGCGACGGTCGTTCTGAAGCCCTCGGACGATCGCCCGCCCGATGCCGTGGTATCGGCCCGGAAGTCCGCCGAGGCAGCGAAATTCGAGCTCTCGGGCGCGAAACGCATCGATGCCCTCTCGGCCGGCACCTATTACGTGCAGATCGGGGTGTTCGGGTCCGCCCTCGGCGCCCGGGACGCCCTGGACGCCATGGCGCGGAAGTACCCGATGACCTATGAGGAATACGAATCGCGCGGGAAACGGATGATGAGGCTCTATGTAGGGCCGCTCAGGAAGGACGAAGGAGGGCTCGTGCTCTACCAGGTGAAGTCCCTGGGGTATAAGGACGCTTTCCTTAAAAAGGCCGATTGACGGTTCCCGGAAGATAAATTGAATAGAGGGCCGGTTCGCTCCCCGAGGGGGCGGATCGGCCTTTTTCCTTACCGGACAGTGCTTTCCCTTGACAAGGCTTCCCCTTTCCTATAGCATCCCCTATGAATTTCACGGGCGAAACCCGAATGTGAGCGAGGTTAAAGCATGGCCGTACCGAAATATAAAACATCAAAGGCCCGGACGAGGCGCAGGCGCAGCATCAACATGAAGCTGACTGGGCCGACTCTCGTCGAATGCCCGAACTGCGGGAACCGCATGCTGCTCCACCGCGTATGCAAGTGCGGTTTTTATCGGGGGAAGCAGGTCTTCTCCCCCGAGAGCAAGGCGTAAAGGAGAAGGGCAATGGACGAACTCTTCGAGAAAATCAAGAAGCTCATCGCCGATAAGCTCGAGATCGACGCCGCCAAGGTGACCATGGAAGCCTCTTTCCGCCAGGACCTCGGAGCGGACTCCCTCGACACCTACGAGCTCGTGTACGCCATCGAGGAGGAGATGGGCATCCAGATCCCCGACGAGAAGGCGAACGAGTTCGAGACCGTCGGCGACGCTTACAATTTCATCAAGTCCCAGCAGAAGTAAGCGCGTCCGGAAGGGGTGTCCGTGCCGCTCTTCGGACAGGGGAAGACGCCGCCCGAGCGCAAGCGCGCCCTGGCGGCCTTCCAGCGCGCGGCCGGCATCCGCTTCAAGGACCTTTCCCTTCTCGATACCGCTCTGATCCATCGTTCCTCCCAAGCCGGAACCAAGAATCCCCGCGACAAGAACAATGAACGCCTCGAATTCCTCGGCGACTCGATTCTCGGAGCGTCGGTGGCTTCCTGGCTCTACTCCGAACTCCCCGAGAAGAGCGAGGGCGACCTCGCCAAGATAAAGTCCTTCGTCGTTTCGGAGGATTGCCTCTCCGGAGTGGCTCTCGGGCTCGGCGTCGACGGATGCCTGGTCATGGGCAAGGGCGAGGAGCTCTCGGGCGGGCGAAAAAAGAAGGCTATCCTCGCGGACGCGATGGAGGCTGTGATCGGCGCGTACTTCGTAGAGACCGATTTCCCCGCCGCGCGCAAATTCGTGCTGAAACTCATCGTTCCCGAGATTGAGAAGGTGTTGAGCCACCGGCACAAGCGCGACTACAAGACCATCATCCAGGAATTCTTCCAGCGGAGGACAAAGTCCCCTCCGCGCTACGTCATGGAGGACCGTTCGGGCCCGGACCACGAGCGGATCTTCACCGTGCGGCTCGAAGCGGACGGACGGTGCTTCCCGTCGCGGAGCGGCCGCAGCAAGAAAGAGGCGGAGCAGGGCGCGGCCGAAGCCGCCTATGAAGAGATCATCGCCTCGGGCGGCGCGGAGGCTGACGCGCTCAGGGCCTTCGAGCGTGACCGGATCTAGGAAAAGCCCGCCGCGCGGAAAACCGCGGTTACGCCGAAGGCTCCGATTTATCGATCCCGTCGCTACCGCCGAGGCTGCCTTTCCGGTTTACGCCATCGCCTCCGAGGACACCGTCTCGTTCTAATATCCTCTTCGCTATCTCCATGAGACGTTCCCGTTCGTTCAGGGCGGGATCGTCCAGCACGGCTTCCATGAGCTCGCCCAGCACCATGCCGATGCGCTTCCCTGGCGGGAGGCCGAGGGAGATGAGATCGTTTCCGCCAAGGGCGAGATCCTTGAGGGAGAAGGCCGAATCGCGGGCGAGGACCTCATCGAGCCGCTCCCTGAGGCGCGGCACCGTGGAATCGGGACGGGGGGCGCCGCGGAGGCCGGCCTCGTCCGCTTCGAGGAGATCGAGGAGGTCCGAAAGCGCGTCCTTCCCGACGCGCGATACGAGCCGCCTCAGAGCGGCGTCCGTCCAGGATTCATCGTACCGGGTCATGTGATGGGAGATGATGAAGGAAACGCGGTCCGCGAAGGCGATGGGATGCTTGAGGCGGATGAGTATCTCGCGCGCCATTCGAGCGGAAGCCCGTTCGTGGCCGATGAAGCGGACGGTTCCGTCCGCTTCCACCGTGCGGCATTCGGCCTTCCCGAGGTCGTGAAGGAGGGCGCCCCAACGCACCGCCGGTCGCGGAGAGGCGAGGGCGCAGGCGCGGAAGGAATGCTCGAGGGCGTCGAAGGCGTGCGGCGGGGACTGCTCGATCTTCCTGAGCGCGGAGAGCTCGGGGATGGAGAGCGCGAGGAGTCCCGTCGAATCGAGGAAGGAAAGACCGCGATAGGGATCTTTCCCCGAGAGAATCTTCCCGAGCTCGTCGCGGATCCGTTCGGCCGAGACGGCGGCGACCCTATCCAGAGCCCGGGGGATGGCGGCGAGGGTGGAAGGCTCCAGCTCGAAGCCAAGGACGCTCGAGAAGCGGAGAGCGCGGTAGGCGCGGAGCCCGTCCTCACTAAAGCGGAGGTCGGGATCGCCTACGGCCCGTACGACGCGAGAACGGATGTCGGCTTCGCCGCCGAAGGGATCGAGGAGCCGCCCGCTCGCGCAGTCCAGGGCGATGGCGTTCATGGTGAAGTCCCGCCGGGAGAGGTCCTCGCGGATATCCGCGGCGTAGGCCACCGAATCCGGATGGCGGCCGTCGGCGTAGCCGGCCTCGGTGCGGAAGGTCGTGGTCTCGATCTCGTGGCCCTTGAAGCGGACGGTCACCGTTCCATGCTTGATGCCCGTAGGGATGACGGAGCGGAACATCGCCATGACCTCCTCGGGCGGGGCGTCCGTGGCGGCGTCGAAGTCCTCCGAGGGCTTCCCGAGGAGCATGTCGCGGACGGCGCCCCCCACGAGCCAGCACTGGCGGCCCTTGGCGGAGAAGACAGAGGCAAATTCCTTCATGATCGCGGGGACGCGCATGCGGATGATCGTAGCCGAGCGCGGGGCGGGGAGGCAAGCGCCGGAACGGCCAGGCGTTCCGGTATTACACGAAAACGCCGCGCTCTTGCGAGTCGGCATCGCGCCAAAGCTCGCTGACTTCGCGCCGGCTCCTTGACGAGTTCCCTCCGTGAGGCGATAGTCGGCCCATGCGAGCCATCGTATTCACGGGAGGCGAAGGGCCTGCGCCCGAACGAGCGCGCTCCCTCGTCAGGCAGGGAGATCTCCTTATTGCTGCTGACTCGGGACTCCGCGCGCTAAAGGCTGCCGGTCTCGAGCCATCTATCGTCGCCGGGGACATGGACTCGGTCGATCCCGCGGAGATTGGGGAAATTCCTGAGAACCGCGTGATACGGTTCCCGCACGCAAAGGATGAATCCGATACCGAGCTCTGTCTCCGCCTCGCCTGGGAACGCGGCTGCGATTGGACCGCCGTCATGGGTGGAGGCGGGGGGCGTCTGGACCACCTCGCGGCTCTCTTGGGCCTCTTCGAGCGCGTCCGAGCCCCGAATGCCTGGTACTTGAGAGAGGAACGCGCGATGAGGATCGAGGGCGAGATCGGATTCAGCGCGGAGGCCGGAACGCGCATATCGATTCTTCCCCTTGGCGCAGAGCCCCTCAGGATGAGGAGCACGGGCCTCCGATGGCCCCTGGACGGCCTGGAATTCCCCCGTGGCTTCATGAGCCTCTCGAACGAGGCTTCGGGAGGCGAGGCGAGGATCATCCTGGAATCGGGAAAGGCCCTCATCGTGACGCCCTACGAGAAAGGCCAAGGGCCGGGAGAATAAAGCGCGCCGCAGTTCGGAGCGCGGGGCGGGAGGAGCGGGACTGAAGCGGATTATTCCCGCGGGAGATCGGGCTCTTGGATCGGTATTCCCGCGAATCCCTTCTTGACGCGCTCGCAGGTCTCGCGGGGATCCTCGACGAGGACGCGTTTTCCCGCCATAAGCTCGGCGATGCCGATCTCCCGGGGATAACGGGGTATCACGTGCCAATGGATGTGCTCGATGGACGCGCCCGCCGCGTGGCCCATGTTGATCCCGATGTTGTAGCCTGCGGGGTGGTGGGTTCCGTCGAGGACGGAAAGCGTGAGGTCAATGGCGTCATCGAGGTCTTCGCGCTCGTCGCGGGAGAGCTCCCGGATGTCCGTGAGGTGCCGCCGCGGGAAGATGATGAGGTGGCCAGGGTTGTAGGGGTAGAGGTTCACCGAGACGACGAGGTGCTCGGTCTCCCTCACGACGAGACGATCGACCCTCTCGTCCCCGTCTCGCACGAGGCAGAGGATGCATCCCTCGGGGCGCTTACCCGTGAGGTAGCCCATCTTGTCGAAGTTGAAGAAATATTCCATGTCACTTATCCGCGGACGGGGCGGTCGCCTTAGAGGGAGGCAGGCCCTTCCGTACCGCGAGGAAATCCACGAGGATAGGGTACTTCGCCAGGAGCTCGCCGTACTTGGCGAGCGATTCGCGCTCGTACTGGTCGCGGGCGGCGCTCTCGGCGATCTCCTTCATGACGGGCGACATGGCGTCGGCCTTGGTTCCGATGTACTTCACGTAGAGACGCCTCGCCTCGGCGTAGAGCGCGAAGTCGGGGAACCTGGAAGATTCGAAGGCGACGGATTCGAGGACGAGGTCCGGGAATTCCGGCTTGAGCCGCGCGAGGAGGTCCTTCTCGAGGGCCTCACCACCCTTCTTGAGGACGGCTTCGAATTCGACGTCGCCCGCGGCCGAGGCGATGAGGTCCGCGACGCGCGAGCCGGCGCGGGCGGTTTCCGTCTCGAGCCAGGAATCGAGGGATGCCTGCGTGAGGAGCGATCGCGATCGGACGAGGACGGGGAGCCGTTCGACGGAAGGAGAGGCCGATATCTTTCCGGAAACGGCGTATGAGAAGGAGGGCTTCTCGTTGAGGAAGGAGGCGTAGAGGTCGGCGTCCGGGAGGGAGCCTGAGGCACTGAAGGCCTTCGAAACGGACGCGACCTTGTACGCGTAGACGCTCAGATTGGTCGGGAGGAGGGCTTCCCATCGCCAGAGGAAGGTCCCCGGCGAGCGCAGAGCTTCGTCCCATCCGGAGGTCTTGGAAACGAGGAGGGCGTGGGAGCCGCGCGGTACGCGGATCTGCACCCACCCGACGAAGAAGACCGCCGCGGCGGCTGCCGCCATGACGACGACGAAGGCGATCGCTTTGCCCTTTTTCATCGCTTCCATCATACACGAAAAGAAGATAGAATGGAAGGACGATGTCATCCGGGCGCGAATGGGGCCGCGGGGCCCACATCTCGAGGAAGGGCCCCGCCCGCATACTCATCAAACGGCTTGCGATCATGTTCCTCGCGTTCAGCCTGGCCGCCTCCTACCTGTACGTCATCGGGAACCGTCAGCTCTTCCTTGACGAGACCCAACGTTTCCTCCTCAACGCCACCCGATGGGGCTCGGTTTCGTCCTTTGCGCTCTCCCTCATCGGGTTCGCCTTCCTCCTCGCCGCGCCGGCTTCGGTGACGGGTGTGCGGAGGGGAGGGGGCATCGCCGGCTACGCGGTCTCGGCCGTGACGTCCGCCGCGATCGCGGCAGTCTCCTTCTTCATAGATGCGCTCATCCGTTGATCCCAGAAAAGGCCGTCCTTGACCCCTCGGCGCCGCCGCGACTATACTCAGGCCCTCCAAGGAGATGCCATGAACGTCCGTGTCCGCTACGCCCCTTCGCCGACGGGGCTCCAGCACATCGGCTCGGTGAGGACCGCCCTCATCAATTACATTTTCGCCAAGTCCGTCGGAGGGACCTTCATCCTCCGAATCGAGGACACCGACCAGGCGCGTTCCACGGACGAATTCGTCAAGAACCTCTATGAAACCTTCGAGTGGCTCGGGGTGGCCTGGGACGAGGGACCGGACGTCGGCGGACCCGCGGCCCCCTATATCCAGTCGCAATGTTCCGAGCTCTATCGAAGAAGCGCCCGCGACCTCATCGATCGGGGCATGGCCTATCCCTGCTTCTGCGACTCGAAACGGCTCGAGGAGATGCGGAAGGCGCAGGAGGCGGCCAAGACGGGGAGCGGCTACGATCGGCTCTGCCGCGCCATTCCGCCGGGCGAGGCCATTCGCCGCATGGAGGCGGGCGAGCCGCACGTGGTCCGCCTCAGGATCCCCCTCGAGGAATCGACGGTCTTCAAGGACCTCCTCCTCGGCGATATCGAATGGAAGAACGCCGATGTGAATCCCGATCCGGTGCTCCTCAAGAGCGACGGGCTGCCCACCTACCACCTCGCCAACGTGGTGGACGATCATCGCATGGGCATCACCCATGTCCTCAGGGGCCAGGACTGGCTGCCATCGACTCC
This sequence comes from uncultured Spirochaetales bacterium, assembly GCA_964538705.1. Lineage (GTDB taxonomy): Bacteria > Spirochaetota > Spirochaetia > Treponematales > JBGSOB01 > CAYNQK01. The sequence continues at coordinate 18,505 of CAZIEI010000050.1, forward strand.
CCTCCACGTCATCATGTACAAGGCCTTCGGCTGGGAACCTCCCGCCTTCTGCCACCTCCCCCTCGTCATGGGGCAGGATGGCCACAAGCTCTCCAAGCGACACGGCTCCGTGTCCATCGAGGAATTCCGCGCGCAGGGCTACTTGAGCGAAGCCCTCATCAACTACGTGGGCATGCTCGGCGCTTCCTACGAGGAGGGCAAGGACATCTACAGCCTTGCGGAGCTCGCTTCCTCCTTCTCCATCGAGAAGCTCAACAAGGCCCCGGCGGTCTTCGATTATAAGAAACTCGAGTGGTTCAACGGCCAGTACATCAGGATGAAGGACGATGTGGAGCTCGCGCGCCTCATCGAGCCCTATGCGGTGGAAACCGGACTCTTCGGCGAGCCTGGAAAGGCGCCCGACGGGGCTGGGAAGAAACGGCTCAAGGATGCCATCCCCCTCGTGAAGGAGCGCATCTCTTTCCTTAAGGACGCCGCGCCCATGATGGCCTATCTCTTTAAAGAGCCCGCGCTCCCCGCGAAAGAGGACTTCATCCCCAAGAAGCTCGACGCGGCGCGCACGATCGAACTCCTCGAGAAAGGCCTCGAACTCCTGCCTCGGTTCGCTTCCGCGGGCGAGGAGGAGGCCGAGGCCCTCGCGCGCTCGACGGCGGAGGCCATGGGCGCCAAGCTCGGCGACCTCCTCATGCCGCTCCGCGTGGCCATGACCGGCGCCAAGGTGAGCCCGCCCCTCATGGGAAGCATCCGCATCCTGGGAGCCGAGGAGGCGAAGAAGCGGGCGGAGCGGGCGATAGGGCACCTCAAGGGATAGCGAAAAGGCCGCCTGGAAAGGGACAGCGATGAGATCCTTCGTGAGAAAGCATCAGGCGCTCAGCTTCATCGTACCGGCGTTCGGCTGGGCCGGGCTCGTCGCCGCCCTCGGGCCGTTCGGCCGCCGGCCCGAGGCGCGGGCGGCCTAGGTCAAGGGCTCTCGAG
>CAZIEI010000051.1:0-19279 GCA_964538705.1 uncultured Spirochaetales bacterium
CACGGCCACCCTGGTCGGGGATCCGCCCTCCATGATCTTCGCGAGCTACGCGGGCTATTCATTCAACGACTTCTTCTTCTACGAAGAGCGGCCCTCGATCTTCTTCGCGGTCCAGGCGGGGTTCCTCGCGGGCGCCGTTTACTTCCTCTTCATGTTCAGGAAGCTCCCCAAGACCAAAGTGGACCTCCCAGACGAGCGCGTGAAGTCCTTCGTGCCGAGCATCCTCCTCGTCGCCATGGTCGTCGGGCTCGCGGCCGTCTCCTTCGTGTCCGGCCACGGGCTCCACTACGGCTCGGGCCTCCTCTGCTTCGGCCTCGGCGTCGCGGGCATCGCCTGGTTCGCCTTCATCCGGAAGGAACCGGCGCGGAAGGTCTGGGACCTGGTTCGCGGCCTGGACTGGGACAGCATAGGCTTCCTCGTCGGCGTCTTCATCGTCATCGGGGCGATAGAGAACGCCGGCCTCATCGCGGACCTCGCTTCCCTCCTGGGCGGCGTCGTCTCCGGGCGTCCCGCCCTCGCTTTCCTCGCGATCCTCGCGGTCTCCGTGGTCATCTCCGGGTTCGTAGACAACGTGCCCTACATCATCGCCATGCTCCCCGTCGCCGAAGGGCTCGCGAAGGGGATGGCTATGAAGCCGGAGTTCCTCATGTTCGCCCTCCTCGTCGGCTCCTGCCTCGGGGGGAACCTCACCCCCTTCGGCGCGTCGGCGAACGTGGTGGCCATGGGCATCCTCGCGAAGGAGGGAAGAAAGACGGGCTTCTTAGGCTGGATCAGGATCTGCCTTCCCTTCACCGTCCTCACGACGGCCGCGGCCGCGACCCTCCTCGTCCTCGTCTGGGGCTGACGGCTACGCGCTCCGGCGCCGAGGTAGACTGGTTTCGGCTCATCTTCCCGGGAACGAGCCACTTCCTCGCCGGGATTCGATGCGGTATGCTCTTCACATCGAGGAGGATCGATCCCATGATTGACACCGTGTTCCGGGGTAAAAGCGTCGCAGCGGCGGCCCTCGCCGTCCTCATCGCCCTTTCATCGGCTTGCGCGGCCGAGACGCCCGTGCAGGCGCACGGCCAGCTCCGCGTGGAGGGCACCAGGCTCGTTGACGCGAAGGGCGTCCCGATCCAGCTCAAGGGCCCGTCGCTCTTCGACGCCCTGTCTTACGGCCACTTCGCGAACAAGGAATCTCTGTCCTGGATACGCGACGACTGGAAGGCCAACGCGGTGCGCATCCCCATGTACCTCGAACTCAATTCCTTCTACATCGGGAAACCGGGCGAGGACGCGCTCAGGAAATGCGTCCGCGCCGCCATCGACGCGGGGCTCTATGTAATTGCGGACTGGCACGTCCTCGAGGCGCGCGATCCGCGAAAATACCAGAAGCAGTCCGTCGCCTTCTTCTCCTCGCTCGCCGAGGAATTCGGTTCCGCTCCGAACATCCTCTACGAAATCTGCAACGAACCCAACGGCGCCGACGTGACCTGGTCCGAGGTCATAAAGCCCTACGCCGAAGCGGTCATCCCCGCGATCCGCGGCGCGGATCCCGACGGCGTCATCCTCGTCGGTACGCCCTCATGGTCCAGCCATCCCGAGCAGGCGGCGCTCGATCCGCTCAAGGAAGCGAACGTCATGTACGTCCTCCACTTCTACTCGGGGAGCCACGTCCAGGACTACCGCGACAGGATCGAGGCGGCCCTGAAGGCGGGCGCCCCCGTCTTCGTCACCGAGTGGGGCTGCACCCAGAGCTCCGCGCGCTCCCGGGTCTATGCGTCCGAGACCTGGGCATGGCTCGACTTCCTCGACGCGAAGGGCATTTCCGCGTTCTCATGGTCGCTCGCGGACAAGCTCATCGACGACACCTCCATTCTCAAGCAGGGATGTTCGACCTCGGGCGGATGGACTCCCGGCGCCATCACGGAGGCGGGAGCGCTCTACCGCATGCACGTCCGCGGCGATAAAAAGGGATTCGTCTTCGCCGACGACTTCGAATCGGGGAACTTCCAGGGGGGCCGCTGGAATTCGAACGCGGCGGGCATGGAGAAGGGAAAGGGGAAAGGCTACAAGAGCGCGGCCGCGGCCAAGCTCGGGGCGGGCGGAGCCCTCGAGAAGACGATGGACCTTTCGCCGTACGCGTCCTTCGCGCTGAGCGCTCGGCTCAAAGCCTCGGGGACCAAGAAGGGCGACCTTCTCAAGGTCGAATGGTTCGACGGCGCTTCGTGGAAGACCGCCGCATCCTTCCCCGCGTCCGGCAACTGGAAGACCCTCAAGGCAGTCCTCCCGGACGAGGCCGCCGCGGTCGACGCCCGCTTCAGGTTCTCCCTCGAGTCCTCGCAAGCGAGCGCGGTCGTCCTCCTCGACGACGTCGTGCTCGAAGGCGAACGGAGGTAAGGGGGACAGCGCGCCGGGAACCTCCGTTCCGCGTCCGGCATTCCCGGAATCCCGATGAACCTCATCCCTAGGAGTACCGCATAATGGACCGCACGAAGCTCCCCAAGGACAGGACCAACGACTATTCCAAAGACGTCATCGAGAAGAGGCTCGCCTTCCTATCGGAAACTACCGGCGGCGATTATTCCGCCCTGGGGCACCATCCGTGCGACCCGGGGGAATTCCGCGGCAACATCGAGTCCATCATCGGTTTCGTGCAGATGCCGGTCGCGGTCGTCGGACCCTTGCAGATCAACGGCGAGCACGCCGACGGGGAATTCTACGTCCCCATGTCGACGCTCGAGGGAGCCTTGATATCGTCGTACAACAGGGGCGCCAAGGTGATAACGCTGAGCGGAGGCGCGAACGTCGTGACCCTGCAGGACACGATCCAGCGCGCGCCGTACTTCGTGCTCGGGGATATCAGGAAGGCGAAGGACTTCATCGTCTGGTTCAGGCAGAACATGCCGGTCTTCAAGGACATCGTGAGGACGACCACGAATCACGGGCGCCTCCACTCTTTCAAGACTTTCCTCGTCGGCAGATCGGTCTACGTCAGGCTGGAATACTCGTCGGGCGACGCGATGGGCATGAACATGATAACCAAGGCGACCAGCGAAATATGCAAATACGTGATTTCGCGCTGCGAAGTCGAACGCTGCGTCATCGAAAGCAATATGGCCGTGGACAAGAAGCCCTCGTACATCAACATGATCCTCGGCAGGGGGAAAAGCGTCTCAGCGGAAGTCGTCATTCCGGAGAACGTCATCGGCAGGTTCTTCCTGACCACGGCCGAGGAAATCGTCGCCAATTACCGGGGCCAGATGATAGGGAACACCCTGAGCGGGACGATGGGATGCACCTATCATTTCGCGAACGGCGTATCCGCGGTCTATCTCGCCTGCGGGCAGGACATCGCCAACGTGTCCGAATCCTCCGTCGGCGTCATCAATATGGAAGCGTCCGGGAAGGACTTGTACGTCAGCGTCTACCTGCCATCCCTGGTATTGGGCACCGTCGGCGGCGGGACTGAGTTGCCGACGCAGAAAGCCTGCCTGGACATGATCGGCTGCTCGGGCGCGAATAAGGCCAAGAAATTCGCCGAGATCGTGGCGGCCACGCTCTTGTCCGGGGAGATATCCCTCGCGGCGGCGATAACCGCGGGAGACTTCGTCCTTGCCCATGAGAAATACGGACGGAACCGGCCCCGGGAAACCCTTAATCGCGATCCATCCTGAAACGGGGCCGGGGCAGCGGCCCATCCGCGGAACGTTCCCCTGACGCACGAGCCGGCTCGCGATATACTCCACGGGCCGACCCGTCGCCCTCGGCGCGGCCGATTCTCCGAACGAACCCGGAAAAAAGAGGAGCTTCGCATGAAAACCTTCGCAGCGCTCTCCGCCGCCTTCCTCCTCGCCTCATGCGCCGTGCAGGACGCCGCCGATCCCGCCGCCTCGCCCTCCCCGGGACCCGGCCTCCCCTCCCCTTCGGCTCCCGCCCCGTCGGCCGAGCCCTATCCCTTCACCGGGCGCATCTACGGAACGGACATCCTCGCCGCGGAAGGCACGTACGCAGACGCGGATTTCGACGCGCTTAAGGACGAGTTCGTCTTCTTCGGGCACCAGTCGGTCGGCAACAACATCCTCGCCGGCCTCGACGCGATAAGCGCCTCGGATGACCGCTACCTCATCAACCACAGCTACGTGAGCGACTGGTACCAGCTCTCGCACTGGACTCCCTCCTACGGCCACGGATCGGGCGGGCTCGGCGACCACGACGTCGGGGAAAACTACGATCCCGCTTCCAAGATCGCCTCGTTCACGGGCTACATGACGGCTGAGGACGACGACGGGGAAACTATCGGCGGGAACGCGCGCATCGCTTTCTTCAAATTCTGCTTCGTGGATATCGACGAGGGCACCGACGCCGGCGAGCTCTTATCCGATTACATCGAGGCGATGCAATCACTCGAATCCCGGTTCCCATCGACGATCTTCGTCTACGCGACCGCCCCCTTGCTCACGTCCGAAGGCGAGGATAACGTCCGGCACGACGAGTACAACGCCCTCCTCCGCGCCTATTGCGACGGCAACGATCGCCCGCTCTTCGACATCGCGGACCTGGAGGCGGCGAACGCCGACGGGACGAGGGCGACGTTCATGCACGACGGAACGGCTTACGACAAGCTCTCGTCGGACTGGAGCAACGGGACCGATCCGCACCTGAACGAGAACGGCGGACGGCGAATCGCGAGGGCCATGATCCTCATGCTCGTCGACCTCATCAAGAACAATCCCGTCGCGCCCTGATCCGTTCTCCCGCGGTCACCCTAATATACGGATAGCGGCCGCGGCTATCGATGATCTCCTGAGAAATAAATCCGCCTCAGCGATCGAGCGCTCCTCTTTTCGAAATACCCCTGTCCCTTTCCCTCGCCATCGATCCATTCCGGCCCCTCAATGAGATGATTCCTCCGTTCGGCCCAATTGTCCCCTTCGTCGCGCTCGAAACCGAGCGACTCGCGGAAGGCGTAGTGGACATGGAGCCGCATGAATTCTCCCAAGTAGATGTCCGTGATGTCCTCGTTGCCCCTGATCACGAGCATGTTCTCGTCGTTGGTGTCGCTGCTCGCTTTCGAGAAATTCGCCGAACCCACGACGACCACGGGTTCCTTTCCGAGGGGATCCACGATCATGTACTTGGTGTGGACGAAGCGGACGTGCGCGCCGTCCACGATCTCTGAGCGCTCAGCGAGCCAGCGGTCGAGCGCGTTGGACTCGTCGACCGCATCCCCCACGGCGATGACGACGTTCGGAAGCTTCCTTATCCTGTCCACCGTCTTCGCCTGCTCCTTGGCGGCCTTTCCGCTTCCTTTCCGCTCCATGAGCGCGTAACGGATGACGCCGTCGTTCCGCTCGAAGATCGGCACGAATATCTCATTCATGCCGAAGGCGAAGGTCATGAAGAGCGGCTTCCCCGCGACCTTGCCGTCCTTCTCATTCCCGGCGAGGTCGGCGTACCACTGGAGGCTGGACGCGTCGACCCGCGGCGAGAAGACGGGCGTCGTCTCCGCGTTCCATGGCTCGGGAGGCGCGGGCGTCGCCGCGGAATTCGCCTCGGCGAGGGGTTTCCTCGTCGGATCTTCCCAGAGGCGTTCCCAATACTCCTTAAAAGCCTTCGCGACCTTCTTGGATCGGACTACGTGCGCGTTGTTGGAATGGCCGAAGATCCCGTTCACGCTCAGGTTGGTCGATCCGGTCCACACCTGCTCGGGCGCGCCGTTCCGCGTCAGCACGAAAAACTTATTGTGCGCGTATCGTCCGGAACGCTCTCGCGCTCTGATATGCGTGCCCTTGCTGAGCCATGAGAAGACCTTGTTCGCCTTAAGAGCCTTCTCGTTCGCCTCGAGCTCCGAATCCCCGTCGTATATGATGAAGATCTCCGCGCCGCGCTTCTTCGCCGCCTTGAGGGCGTCGTAGACCAGCGGATGCTTGAACTCGAAGATCGCGCCGCAGATCTCGTCGCCCACTCCTGCTTGTCCGATGAAGCGCTCGAGGGCTTCGATGAGGCCGCGCGAGAGCCAATCCCAGGCGGCCCGCCCGATCTCCTCGGGAGGGCGGTTCCGGAAGCGCTCCGCGTAGGCCTGGGACGCGACCGCGCCGCGGTTGAAGTAGACGGAGTGCCTCCCGACGTCCTCGAGCTCGGCCTTCACCGGGAACTTTGCGGAGGGCCCGTCCTCGAGGGCGCCGGGAGAGCCGCATCGCGCGATGACCTCGTAGACATAGGATTCCCCCGGCTCTACCGAATAATCCGACCATTGGAAGCCCTGCAGGGGATGGTCGTGCAGGGACATCTTCACGCCCTTGCCTGGATCGGGGAGAACGGAGGCAAAGGTCTTCATGCCCTTGAGGTAGGAAACCTCGCCGTCGCGCTTCCGCGTTCGCTTAATCGCGAATCCGAGTACGCGCCCGGAACGAATGGCCTCCTCGGCCATGCTCCACCCGAGCCCGACGAAACGCGTTCCCGCTATGGCGAGGCCGCGCAGGGCACCTTCGGTCACGTATTTCCGCATCGGCGAACCCCTTTCCGGCGCTCAGCGCGATGAGGCCGGGAAACGCGCCGCGAGTCACCGGGCCATTCCCTATGATAGGCGCCGCCGAGCCGCCGCGCCATCGATTCCGGAGAGTTTTCCCAAGGAAAGCGAATTCCGGCCATCTCGAGGCGCGCCTGACGCGATCGGATCCGACGGCTTCCTCCCCTCCCCCTTTGACAGAGACACCCCTCATCCCTATCCTTATAGGAAGGAATAAAGCCTGAAAGGCAGGGTCGCCATGAGGATCAACACGTACACGGTCAAGCCGCATATCCCTCCCCAGCTCGCCGCCCTCGAGGAGATAGCCCATAACCTCTGGCTCTCGTGGAATTTCGAGGCCATCATGCTCTTCATCCGCCTGGACTACGAGGTCTGGATGCAGTCGCACCAGAACCCGGCCCGCATGCTGGGCATGGTGAGCCAGGAGCGCTACGAGCAGATGGCGGCCGACGACTCATACCTCGCCGCCCTCAAGGAGGTGCACGAGCATTTCCAGGCCTACCGCGACGGCGACACCTGGTACTCGGGCGATAGGAACCGCGTCATCGCCTACTTCTCTATGGAGTACGGGATGGATGTCTCCCTCCCGATCTACTCGGGCGGCCTCGGGATCCTCTCCGGGGACCACATGAAGACCGCCTCCGACCTGGGCCTCCCCCTCGTGGGCGTCGGCCTCCTGTACCGGCAGGGCTATTTCAAGCAATACCTGAACGCCGACGGCTTCCAGCTTGAGTCTTATCCCGAGAACGACTGGTACAACATGCCCGTCCGCCGCTGCCTCGGCGAGAACGGCGAACCGGTCCGCATCACCCTGGAGATGGGCTCGCAGGTGGTGATCGCGCAAATCTGGGAGGTCAAGGTGGGCAGGGCGTCGCTCTACCTCCTTGACACCAACATCGACGAGAACGCCCCGGAGATACGCGCCATCACCGCCGCCCTCTACGGCGGGGATAAGGAAACCCGGATCAAGCAAGAGATCCTCCTCGGCGTCGGCGGCATACGCGCGCTCCGCGCCCTCGGGCTCACCCCGGCGGTGGCGCACATGAACGAGGGCCATTCCGCCTTCCTGGCCTTCGAGCGTATCCGCGAGGCGATGCACGAGAAGCAAATGGACTTCCACCAGGCCAGGCAGGCCGTCTGGCCCACCAACGTCTTCACCACGCACACCCCCGTTCCCGCGGGCAACGAGCGCTTTCCGATGGAGATGGTTGAGCGCTTCTTCCGCCGCTGGGCGGACGAGTTCAAGGTGGACTGGAAGGAGATCGCCGGGCTCGGACGCGAGAACCCCGAGGATCCCAACGAGCCCTTCTGCATGACCATCCTCGCGCTTAAAACCTCGGCCTACGCCAACGGCGTTTCCCGCCTCCACGGCGACGTCTCGCGGTCGATGTGGAAGGGGCTCTGGCCGGGCCTCCCCGAGGCCGAGGTCCCCATCTCGCACGTGACCAACGGCGTGCACCCGCGCACCTGGATCTCCAACACCATGCTCGACCTCCTGGACCGCTACTTCGGGCCGCGCTTCACCGAGGAACCCAACAACCGCGACCTCTGGGATCGCATGAACCGCATCTCGGACGAGGAGCTCTGGCGGGCGCACGAGCGGAGGCGCGAGCGCATGGTCGTCTTCGCCCGCGACAGGATCAGGCAGCAGATGCGGCGTAACGGCGTCTCCGAGGCGCTTCTCCAGCGAGCGGAGGACGTCCTCTCGCCCTACGTCCTCACCATCGCCTTCGCCCGGCGCTTCGCCACCTACAAGCGCGGCAACCTCCTCTTCCGCGATCCAGAGCGGCTCTTCCGTCTCCTCCAGGACAACGAAAGGCCCATCCAGATCATCTTCGCGGGGAAGGCCCACCCGCACGACCTCCCCGGCAAGGAGCTCATCAAATCCATCGTCCACTACTCCCAGCGCCCCGAGGTCCGGTCCCGGATCGTGTTCCTCGAGGACTACGACATGACGATGGCTCGCTACCTCACCTCCGGTGCGGACGTCTGGCTCAACAACCCGCGCAGGCCGCTCGAGGCCTCGGGCACCTCCGGAATGAAGGCCGGCGTCAACGGCGTCCTCAACTGCTCCGTCCTGGATGGTTGGTGGGCCGAGGGCTTTAACACCGACGCGGGCTGGGCCATCGGCAAGGGAGAGGTGTACGAGGACGAGTCCCTCCAGGACGACGTCGAGAGCAAGGCCCTCTACGACCTCCTCGAACGCGAGATCGTCCCCCTCTTCTACGCACGCGGCCGCGATGGGCTCCCCCGCGACTGGATCAAGAAGATGAAAGCGTCCATCCGCATCACGGGCAAGGAATTCTCCTCCCACCGGATGCTCGTCGAGTACGCGGAGAAATTCTACTTCCCCGCCCTCGCCAACTACGATTCGATGGAGCGCTCCTCCTGGAACGACGCGAAGGAGCTCGCGGGCTTCCTAGACCGCCTCCGCCACGAGTGGCCCAAGACCGCCATCCGGGACATGTCCTCGGACGCCAAGCCCATCATGGAGCGCGGCCAGGAAGTCTCCGTCCGCGCCATCGTGCACCTCGGGAACCTGAGCCCGGAAGACGTGACCGTCGAGCTCTACCACGGCGCCGTCACCGGCACGGGCGAATTCGCTTCGCCCGAGCGCTCGGAGATGAAGCCGGCGGCCAAGTCCGGCTCCGACTGGGAATTCCACGTGACCGTGCCCTGCACCAAGACGGGGAGACAGGGTCATACGGTGAGGATCGTCCCGCGGCACCGCAGCCTTGTCCATCCCTTCGTCCCGGGAATGGTCCGCTGGGCCTAGGCGTGCCTAAACGCGCCTAGGCGTGCCTAAACGCGCCTAGGCGGCGCGCGGCGGATCCGCCGCCGCGCCCAGGGGACCGCGCGAAGAGGCCCGACCGGGCTTTCCGCTCATGGAAGGGCCCGGTCCGGCCGATAATCGACAAGATATGATGATCACGCTGTACCGCCGCGGCGACGACGGCGAGCTGAGCTACTACATTATCCACGACAACCAGCTCACACTGGTCCCCGAGTGGTCGTTCACGACCGCTTGGACCTCGGCGCGCTCGCGCTGGAGCGAGCGGCAGAAACGGTACGGTTCCGCACGAGAGATGGACGAAGCGATACGGCGCCTCGTGAAGCGCAGGCTCAGGATGGGCTACAGCCTCCTCTACGCCTTCTCAGGCAGGGGCAGGCCCGCCCATCGTTCGGGCGACGGCCGTTCCGCCTACGCGGAGGAGCTAGCCAGGCAGGTGCGCTGACTGGGCGCCGCGGCCCCAGACTTGCGTCCACCGCCTTTCCGGGGTATTCTCTCGCCATTATGAAGAAGCAAACCGTCTACGTGACTCGGCACGACCTCTCGAGCCTCTTCGAGAAATCGCTCACGCTCATCGGGCCCACCTGGAAGACATCCCTCCCCGCGGTCGCGATCATCTACGCGCCCATCGCGGCCCTGACCGCGCTCTTCCTCGTATACTACTTCCAATACCTCGGGTCCATGGGCGACCTCGCGAACGCCGAGCAACCCGCCGATTTCCTCGTGAAATCCCTCGGTTTCATGGGAATCACGTTCCTCTACAGCGCAGTCTCCTCCATCGGCGGCTCCATCGCCGAATGCCTGGTGTCGCGGAACGCCTTCATGGCCGCTACCGGGGAGAAAGCCTCGTGGACGAAGCTCATGCGCGAGATCGCCTTGGGCAAGTTCGGGAAGATATTCCTCCTCAACCTCCTCCAGGGTCTCGTCTTCACCGGCCTCGTCGTCGCTCTCGTAGTGGTCGTATCCGTCGGATTTGTCCTCATCGCGCTCAAGGGACCGGCCGCCGTCATCGGCGGAATCATCATGGTCATCGGATGCCTCGTCGGCTATCTGGCCCTCTTCATGGCCAGGTACCTCCTCACCATGACCTTCCCCGTGCTCGCGAACGAGGAGCTGGGCGCGGGCGGCGCCTTCGCGCGGACCTTCAGGCTCCTCAAGGGCAATGCGTGGAGAGTGTTCGGAGTTTCCATCCTATTCACGATCGCGCTCTCGTTCGGCGTCAGCCTGGCCTGCACGCCGCTGGCGATCGCGGTGATCATCCCCTTCATCGCCAACATGCAGGATTTCGTTGGCTCGTTTTCGGGCGAGGTGGAACAGGCATACCAAGCCATGGCCGACATCGGCCGCATGGTGCTCCTCCCTCTGACGGTCATCATCGCGGTGGGCGGCGTCATCACGTACTGCATCGCCCCCCTCTTCCGCACACTGCTCTACGTCGATCTCCGCGTGAGATCGGGCGATCTCCCGGATACAGCCCAATTCTCCGAGCTCGGGGCCGATCCCGCGACCGGGGCCTAGCCCGCATGGAGCGAGATACCGACCCGTCCGCTCGCGCCCTGGACGGTAGCCGAAGCCGGGAGGGCGTCGAGCCGGGGATCACGGCGACTATCATCGTCCTGGTCCTCGGCTCGCTCTACTTCCTCATCGGAAATCTCGGCGCCGTCGGCTTCATCGCGGCGCGGGTATTCCGGGAGCTCGCGGCCGGCGGAGGCGCGGGATTCGACGCCGCGGTGCTCGCGGAATCCTTGCAGGGCTTCATCGCCGAGAACCGCCTCTGGCTCCTCGCGTTCCAGGACGCCTGCCAGTGGGGAATCTTCCTCGCTTGGGCCTATGCCTGGACCCGGAAATCTCTCTCCCGTAAGGTGGCCGCGTACGCCCGATATGACGCCGCACCCGCAGGCATGATCGCCCTCGGCGTCGTCGTGGCCCTCGTCCTGATTCCGGGTCTGGATCCGATCTCACGCGCTATTGACGCACTCCTCCCCGCGTACCGACGCTTGAGCGAGGCGAGCGCCGCGCTCTATGCGTGGACGAATCCCGCGGAGGCCGCGGCCGTTGTCTTCTCCATCAGCCTCACTCCCGCCGTCTGCGAGGAATTCGTCTTCAGGGGGGTCTACCAACGGAGCCTCGAACGGTCCCTGCCTTTTCCGTGGCACTTCATCGTCTCAGGAGCTGTCTTCGCCCTCTTCCATCAGAGCCCGCTCGGGCTCTTATCGCTCATCCCGGTCGGGATCTTCCTGGGCCTCCTCTACTGGGCCTCCGGCTCGATCTGGCCGGGGATGGCCTTTCATGCGGCCTACAACGGCCTCATCCTCATCCTCGTGAACGAGACTCTTCCGCTCCCCTCCTGGATCGTCTCTGGCGACTATTTCTCCTGGCCCGCGACGGCGGCCGGAGCCGCCGCTTCGATCGCGCTCTTCTTCCTCCTCGTCCGCTCAGGACGCGCCCGCTCCGCAGCCCGCCCGGAAGCTCAACCGGAGGAATCCCCCGCCTCCGCCTCCACGCCCTGACCGTCCCGACATCCTTTCGCTAAAGTCCGCATCCCGAAAGCCGATTTCCTAAGTGAGGCCCCTCATCGGACGGCGAGGCGCGTAATTCGCCGCTCGGACGCGGGGCCTCCGGCAGCGATGCTCTCTTTGGGGAAGAGGAACGCCGCTTGAGACATGATGCGGCACGGAAGCCGCACGGCCCCGCCCTGGGCGGGACCGGCCATCAACGCTAAAGGAGTAATACGATGATCATCAATCACAATCTCAGCGCGATGTTCGCAGACAGGGAACTGAGGAACACCAACCTCAATGTAACAAAAGGAATGGAAAAGCTCTCTTCCGGCATCCGGATCAACCGCGCCGGGGACGATGCCTCCGGTCTGGCCGTGTCCGAGAAGATGCGGTCCCAGATCCGCGGCCTCCAGCGGGCCTCCGCCAACGCCTTGGACGGAATTTCCTTCATCCAAGTCGCGGAAGGCTACCTGCAGGAGACCCAGGACATCATCCAGAGGATGCGCGAACTGGCGGTACAGGCCTCGAACGGCGTGTACTCCGCGGAAGACAGGCTCATGATCCAGGTGGAGGTGAGCCAGCTCGTGGACGAGGTGGACCGCATCGCCTCGCACGCCCAGTTCAACGGCATGAACCTCCTCACCGGCAGGTTCGCCCGCGAGACGGGGGAGAACGTCATCACCGGGTCCATGTGGTTCCACATCGGCGCCAACATGGACCAGCGCGAGAGGGCCTACATCGGGACCATGACCACCAAGGGACTCGGGATCAGGAACGTCGGAGACAACACGTTCATCGCCATGTCCAACGCCGACGCTTCGAACCGGGCCATCGGGGTCCTCGACGCGTCTCTCAGGAAGATCAACAAGCAGAGAGCGGACTTGGGCGCCTACCAGAACCGGCTCGAGCACGCCATCAGGGGCATCGACGTCGGAGCGGAGAACACTCAGGCCGCCGAGAGCCGCATCCGCGACGCCGACATGGCCCACGAGATGGTCGAATACACCAAGAACCAGGTCCTCGCGCAGTCCGGAACGGCCATGCTCGCGCAGGCCAATCAGAAAACCCAGCAAGTGCTTCAGCTTCTCCAGTAAGGGAGTAAGCAGCGCGCGGCCGCGTGAAGCGCGGCGGACGGAGAGAGCGACGCGCCATCGCGTCTCCGCGCCGCCGCGCGCTTTTTTTTATGGAACCAATCGATCTGACGCAGCGAGAAGAGGCCGGCTGACGAGCGCGAGCGGTAGCCGGCGAGCGCAAGCGACCTTCAGTCCAGCGGGACTCTCCCGCGGAGCGATCGCGCGAGCGTGAGCTTGTCCGCGTACTCGAGGTCCCCTCCCACCGGAATCCCCGACGCCAACCTCGTCACCGCCGCCCCGGAATCCCTGAGCGCCCTCTTGAGGTAGAGCGCCGTGGTGTCGCCCTCGACCGTTGGGTTAGTGGCGATGATGACCTCCCGGACGCCTCCCGCGGCGATCCGCTCGAGAAGGGTGCCGAAGCTCAGCTTCTCCGGGCCCATGCCGTCGAGCGGGGAGATGACGCCGCCCAGCACGTGGTAGAGGCCCGAGTACTCCCGCGCCGCCTCGATGGTGAGGACGTCCTGGGGTTGCTCCACAACGCAGACGAGGCTGCGGTCGCGCGCGGGGTTGGAACAGACGGGGCAGGGATCGGATTCGGTGTATGAACCGCAGATCGAGCAGAGGCGGATATCCTCTTTGAGGGACCTGATCCGCCCCGAGAGCCGTTCATTGAAGGATTGGTCCTGTCTGAGCAGGTGGCAGGCCATCCTCGACGCGCTCTTCTTCCCCACCCCGGGGAGCCGGGAAAGGAGACTGACGAGATCGTCGAGGGCGGTCATGCGGATCCAGGCGCGCCCGGCATCCCGGGGAAGCCGCCCATGCCCGCCGCTGCCCCGGCTTCCCGAGCGACGGCCTCCTGGGCCTTGGTCTGCGCGTCCCTCAGCGCCGAGAGCACGAGATCCGAGAGCAGGGCGAGGTCGGGGCCCGATCCGTCCTCAGCGGGGACCAGGGCCTCGGGGGCGATTCTGACGCTCTGCGCCTCGAAGCGGCCGTTCAGCTCGATCTCCACCATGCCGCCGCCCGAGGATCCCGAGATCCTGAGGTTGCCGAGGCGCGCCTGGACGTCCGCCATTCGCCGCTGAAGCTCCTGCGCGTTCTTGAGGAGCTCGAGGGGATTGAAGTTCACGGCTGTGCTCCCGTCTCGCGCTCGCCGACGACGGATCCCTTGAACATGCGCTCGAGGGCCTTCACGGGATCCACGTCTCCGCCCGGCTCGCCCTCGGCGGCATCCGCTTCCGCGGCCCGCGCGGCGGCCGGAACCTCCGCCTGCCTGGGCCCCTGGCTGGAACGGAATTCCAGTTCCCAGGTCCGCCCCGCGACCGCGCTCAGCTTGTCCGATATCGCGCGGGCGTCCTGCCCCACGATGTCCGCTTCCCAGCGGGAGGCGAAGGGGATGACGAGCTTGTCGCCCTCGATGAACCAGGGCGTTGATTTCTCCATGCCGGCCGCGAGCATCACCCGCGTCTTCCGGAACGATTGGATGAGGGCGGTCCTGAGCGCCGCGAGGTCGACGGAGCCATCAGGCGAGGCGGGAGGGGGCGCAGGCTTCGAGGGAGCTTCAGCGGCGTCCGCGCTTCCGCGTCCGGCGGCATCCTCGCGCGCGGCCGACGCTTGCGCCGCCGAAGGCGCCCGAGCGCCCGCGGACGCGGCGGCGGCCTGGACGGGGGCGCCGCCCTGGAGGGCCGCCTTGAGCGCCGCGATCTCCGCACGCGCGCGGGCCGGGCCGACGGAAGCTGAGAGCCCGGAGAGGCGGGACACGGCGAGCTCGACCTCGTAGCGCGGATTCACCGAATAGCGGAGGCTCCGGTGGAGCTCCAGGCAGAGCGAGAGCCCCCGCTCGAGCTGTTCGCGGTCGAGCGCGTCGAGGACCGCCGCGGAGAAGCGGTCCGAAGGGTAGCCCAGCGTCCCGTCGCGCTTCACGCCGGCCTTGATGAGGAGGAGGCCGCGCACATACTCCGCGAGGCCGTGGCAGATCCGCTCCGCCGAGATGCCGCGGCCGAGGAGCTCGTCGAGGGCCGCGAAGGCGTCCTCGGTCCTGCCTGCGGCGCAGGCCTCCATGAGGGCGTTGAGCTCGTCTAGCCCCATGACGCCGAGCTTCTCCTTGATGGCGGCGAGCGTGATCTTGTTCCCCGAGAAGGCGAGGGCCTGGTCCAGGAGCGTGTACGCGTCGCGGATAGAGCCCGTGGATTCCTTGGCGATCCAGAAGAGCGCGTCCGGCTCGGCTTCCGCGCCGCTCTCCCTCACCGCGTCCGCGAGGAGGCCGCGGACGGTCTCCGGCGGTACGAGGCGGAAGTTGAACTGCTGGCAGCGGGAACGGATGGTGGCGGGCACCTTGTGGAGCTCCGTGGTGGCGAAGATGAACACGACGTAGGGGGGCGGCTCCTCGATCGTCTTCAAGAGGGCGTTGAAGGCCGAGTTGGAGAGCATGTGGACTTCGTCGATGATGTAGACCTTGTACCGTCCGGCATTCGGGGGGAAGAGAACCTCGTCCCGGATCTGCCGCACGTTGTCCACGGAGGTGTTGGAGGCGCCGTCGATCTCGATGACGTCCAGGGAGGCGCCCCGGGCGATCTCGAGGCAGGAATCGCACTTCCCGCAGGGTTCGGCGGTCGGGCCCTCCTTGCAGTTGATCGCCTTCGCGAGGATGCGCGCCGTCGAGGTCTTGCCGCAGCCCCGCGGCCCCGAAAAGAGGTAGGCGTGCGCGATGGCGCCCGAGGCGATAGAACGCCTAAGCGTGGAGGAAACGAATTCCTGCCCCGCCAGCTGGTCGAAGCCCTGGGGGCGGCGCCGGTTGGCGGTGACTTCGTATGCCATGGGAGGATAATAGCCGATAGGCCCTCCGGAGGCAACGCGTCACGGCCCCGCCGCGGCCTGAAGGGCTCTCAGCCCTTCGTGAAGCGCTCCACGATGACGAGAAGGGATTGGGCGTCCGCCGCCTGGGCGCTCGCCCGGGAACGGACATCAGCGACGAGGCTCTTAAGCCGTTCGATACCCGTCTTCGTCGACTCGGAGGCGCCGGCGGTGCGCTCCGCCGCGGTAGCGAAGGACGCTACCGCCTCAGCGATGCCGCCGAGGCCGGCCTTGATGCCGCGCGATGCCTCCCCCACCCTCGCGGAGGAGGACTTGATGCCGTCCATGCCGACCAGCATCCGCGAGGTCTCCGCCTTGCGCTCGCCCAGCATGCCCGCCGCGCGCGAGGACCGCTCGGAGATCGATCGTATGCCCGCGATCATCGCGGCCACCTCGGACCTGAGGGATTCCATGAGCCTGGAGCTCTCGTCCGTATGCGAGCCCACTTCCGCCATGCGGGCTTCCATGTACGCCGCGCCCTGGGCGGAACGCTCGGCGAGGGCGCGCACCTCGCCCGCCACGACGGCGAAACCCTTCCCTAGTTCGCCCGCGTGCGCGGCTTCGATGGACGCGTTGAGCGAGATGAGGTTGACCCGCCCCGCGATGTCCGACACGTCGCGCGCCTGTTCCACGGCCTTCCCGTTCGACACCCTGAGCCGCTCCATCGCGGAGAAGGATTCTTCGAGGAGTTCGCCGCTCCGCTTCGCCATCTCGGAAAGCTCGGCGGCGCTCGACATGACCGTCTCTACCTCCCCGATGCTCGACGCCACCGAGTCCATGACGCGCGTCGCGATTGCCGCGGTCTCGCCGGCCTGAGCGGCCTGGTTCACCACGGACTCGAGCGTCGACTCGGCTTCCGCGGCGGCGTCGCCCGCCCGCTTGGACGCGTCCTGCGAGGAACCGTGGATTCCGCCGATCTCGGCGAGTATCCCGCGCAGGGCCTCCTCGAAGCCCGCGATGCCCTCCTCGCTCTCCTTCGCCGCGGCTTCAAGCCGGCGCGCCGCTTCGAGGCTCCCGGTCGCCACCTCGCGCACCGAAGCCATATCCCTCGACAGCGAATCCAGGAAGTCGTTTACCGCCTCGATGGCCGTGCCCGTCTCGTCATAGGTGAGGACCGGGATCCGGTGCGAGAGGTCGCCACCCGATCGGGCGAGGAGAGCGACGCTCTCCCTGAGACTCGAAAGCTGGCCGCGGAACTGCGTCCGCGCGAGCCTCAGCATGACGACTATGAGCGCCATGAACGCCGCCAAGATAACCCCCGCGGCCCAGAAGAAGGACCCCTGCCTTCCCGATCCGGGATTCCCTTCCATGAAGAAGACGGAAGCGAAGGCGAGGAAGGCAGTGAGGGAGACGAGGCCCCCTGTCAGGATGAGGGTCTCCTTCCATCGCTCAAAGCTATCCGTTCGTCCCCGGCCGATGGAGGAAGTGGCGAGGGCGATGCGCCCCTTCATGAGAAGGGCGTTTTGGGCCAGTGCCGTCATCATGCCCGCGAGGAGCCCTGTGCTCGTGCAGACGATGAGCGACCAGGCGAAGGGGATACCGCCGGGGCTCTTGAACCGGTAGATGGCGTAGAACGTCGTGGTCCCGATGAACCAAGAGACCATGTGCGTGACGATGAGCGCCCACGGAGCGGCCGAGAGGGCTTTCCTCGCCGCAGCCGCGCGTCCCTCGCGATCGTCCCCCGGCTCCTCGGCGGAGGACAGGAAGGCAAAGAGCGGCCTCAGGATGACGAGGAGAACGAGCCAAGCGATGAAGGCGAAGACGATCATGAGGGCGAGGATGTCAAGCTCGACCGCTCCGCTCAGGCGTTTGAGGATGGAATCGTTGTTATAGGGATTGAAAAGCTGGATGAAAGCCTCGCGGCCGACGCCCATGACGAAGGGTATGCCGAGGTTGATGGCCAGGATGGCGGCCTTCAGGCGCTTGAGGGAGCGATGATCCATACGGGAGAGTATATGGAAAAGCGGAGCGGATTCCAGGGGTCTCGGCGAAAGCAGAATGCCCCGTTCGCGCATGAAGCCAGGCTTACCGCGACACAGCGCCCGATCGCTTACCGATGCTTCCTTCCGGACCTGTCGGATTTAGGCGGCGAACTCTAGCGCGGGGCCTGGCTTCAAACGCGGGCGGAATACGGAGAGAGAGGGATTCGAACCCTCGGTACCCTTACGAGTACACACGACTTCCAATCGTGCACCTTCGGCCGCTCGGTCATCTCTCCCGGTCGACGATCGTTCTTACATGCTCTTCACCGCTCCGGTTGAGAGCGGTTACGGAGAGAGGGGGATTCGGTTTTCCGCGCTCGCATACCTCCCTACGGTCGGTGTACCGCAAGGAAACTGATCCACGCGCAGACCTCACGGTCTGCCTCGGAATCCCGCTCGCTTGAAAACCCGCCTCGGCCCCTGCCGGCGGCATCCATGCCGCCTTTTCCTTCCGTTGGTCGGCGGGGCCTCGGTTCGAATCCCCGGCTCTACCGTCATTTTTTCTTTTCCGCTCCGGTTGAGAGCGTTTACGGAGAGAGGGGGATTCGAACCCCCGGAATCCTCGCGGATTCAACGGTTTTCGAGACCGCCCGATTCAGCCGCTCTCGCATCTCTCCAGGGAATGAGGCTGAGAGGATTCGAACCTCCGACCACCAGATCCGCAATCTGGTACTCTATCCAGCTGAGCTACAACCTCATGCGCACCGATTTTTACACTGAGGCCTCACCGTTCGATAAAGGCCTTTTCCCCCGTGATCTCAATCACGCAATTGTCGCCGTTCATGGTGATGATCCGGGCGTTGTAGGCATTGATGACCAGGGCCAGATCCACCTTGTTCTTGTCGTTCAGGTTCATCCGGACGAGGAGCATCTCTCCGGATACGGCCTCCGTATCCGTAATATCCGTCACCTTCTGGACATCGTGCAGCTTGATCAGTTGCTTCTCGATCTTGGAGATGGTGGCCTTATCCTGAATCGTCGTCAGGACGATCTTCGAATACTGCGGGTCCAGGGTGGCGTCGACGCAGAGCGTCTCGATGTTGTACCCGCGGCCGCCCAGGACGCCGGCCACCCGGGCCAGGACGTCGGGTTTGTTGGTCACGAGCAATGCCAGCGTATATTCTTTCTTTTCCATAATCTCTTCTCTTGCCTCCTGCTTCCACTTACTGGTTTAACTTGTCATTTCGCGGCTGCCCAGGGTCATTTCATGAATCGAGCCGCCGGGCCGCACCATCGGATACACGCATTCCTCCCGGTCCACGGGAAAATCCATCAGCACGGGGCCGGGCGTTTCCAAGCCCTTCCGCAGGGCGGCCTCCACATCCTCCGGCCGGGTCGCCCGAATGCCGGTCATGCCGTATGCCTCCGCTACCTTGACGAAATCGGGCTGGTGCACCATGTCCGTATGGGAGTAACGCTTGTCATAGAACAATTCCTGCCACTGGCGAACCATGCCCAGATAGCTGTTGTTCAGGATGATAATCTTCACCGGGATGTTGTACTGCATCGCCGTCGCCATCTCCTGGATGTTCATCTGGATGCTGCCGTCGCCGGCGATATCGATGACC
>CAZIEI010000052.1:0-2480 GCA_964538705.1 uncultured Spirochaetales bacterium
GCGCATAGCCCGCTTGATGTTATTGATGGGGATGGCGAATCCGAGGCCGATGGAACCGCCAGTGGGGCTCGCGATCCAGGTGTTGATGCCCACGACCTCGCCGTCGATGTTGACGAGTGCGCCGCCCGAGTTGCCCTGGTTGATGGAAGCGTCCGTCTGGATGAAATCCGAGATGTTGTCCCCGGGACCGCCGTCCCGAGCGAGCGCCGAGATGGTGCCGGTGGTCACCGAGAAGGAGAGGCCGAGGGGGTTGCCGACGGCGATGGCCCAATCGCCGACCCTGAGGCTGTCCGAGTCTCCGAGCCGCGCGACGGGAAGGTTTCCGCCCTTCGATTCGAAGGAGACGATCGCGAGGTCCCGCCTCGGATCCTTCCCGACGAGGGCGCCCTTGAATTCGCGCTTGTCGCTCAAGACGATGGTGATCTCCTTGGCGTTCCCCGCCACGTGGTTGTTCGTGACGACGTAATAGGTCTGCCCCTTGCGCTCGACGACCACCCCGGAGCCCAGGCCGCGCTCCCGCCTCGGCTGGATCTGCGGAGCGCCTTCTTCTCCCTGGGGTTCCCCGAAGAAGAACTTCCAGGGCCAGGCGTTCTGATCGGGCGTCGGGGCCGCCTTCTCCTCAACCACCCGGACTTCCACGACGACGGGCGTGACGGTCTCCGCGACGTACCTGAAGGCGCCTTGCACGAGCCTTGCCGCGTCGAAAGACGCTTCGGCCTCGGGCGAGAGGCCCGCGGGCTTCTGGGCCTGCACGGTCGTCGCGGGGATGGTCCTCCCCGCCGCCAAGAAGACCGCCGTCGATATGGCGAAGCCGATGACGAGACCGGCGATCAGGACGTTGGCGAGGAAGAACTTCCTCGAATAAAGCTTACTCGGTATTCTCATATTCCGCCTTCCTTTCGACGACAAAAAACCGAAAATCCCCGGGCGTTACAGGCTCCATTCGGTGAGCACCTCGGTCCTGCCGTCGAGGACGGCCACGGTGTGCTCGTAGTGGGCGGAGAGGCGCCTGTCCCTCGTAACCACCGTCCAATCGTCCTTGAGCACGTCGACCTCGGCCCGCCCCGCGTTGATCATCGGCTCGATGGCCAGGACCATGCCCGGCACGAGCCGGGGATTGGGGCCGCCGCCCACGTAGTTCGGGACCGAGGGGTCCTCGTGCTGTGAAAATCCGACGCCGTGGCCGCAGTACTGGTGCACGACGCCGAATCCGGCCGCCGTCGCATGGTCGAACACCGCCCTCGACACGTGATGGATCCTGTTGCCCGCCGTGGCCTGCGCGATTGCTAAACCGAGACATTCCCGCGTCACCGACATGAGGCGCTCGGCCTCGTTCGAGACCTTCCCGACGGGGACAGTCACGGCGGCGTCCGAGAAGAAGCCGCCCAAGTCTATGCCGCAATCCAGGCCGATGATGTCCCCTTCCGCGAGGGTCCGGTCGCCGGGTATCCCGTGGATGACCTCTTCGTTCACTGCGACACAGAGGGAGGCGGGATAGCCCTGGTATTTGAGGAATGCGGGCTTCCCCCCGTTGCGCTCGATGAAACCCCGGGTGAAGGAGTCGAGCTCCCGCGTCCGCACCCCCGGACCGACCATGGGAATGAGCTCCTTAAAGAGCGCGGAGAGGAGCTTACAGGATTCGCGCACGCCCTGGAGCTGTCGTTCGTTCTTGAGCCTGATCATCTTTCATCACCCCCGGCTTCGCGCGTCCGCGCCAGCTTCAGCTCGGCTACCGCGTTCCCCTGATCCTGGGAAAGTGCGGCCTCGAAGGCCGCCGTCGCGAGTCTGCGTTCTCCCCGTTCAAGATACGCATCGCCGAGCGCTACGTACAAGTCCGCCTTCTCCCGCCCCGGGTGGGCCGTCCCGATGGCCGCCGAAAGGACCTTCACCGCCTCCTCGGCGCGCGACGCGCGTCGATACAGGATGGCCGCGTTGATCGCCGCGCCCGAGTCCGCGCCACTCGAGCTTAGGTCCTTGAACGCGTCGGCGGCGGCCTCCATGTCGCCCTTCGCCGCGAGCGTCCAGGGAAGGGCGAATTCCGGATGCGCCCGTTCGGCCGGATCCCCGGTCGCTTTTCCGCGAACGGCGGCCTCGTGGAGAGCGAGCGCTTGGAAGGCGCCCTCGGGCCGTCCGATCCCGAGGAGGCTCAGGAACGCGAACTCAGCGGCTTCGGACCGCTCGGGCCTCTTCGCGAGGAAACGCATGACCTCGGCTTCGGCACGCGCGGCTTCCGCTCCCTTGATCCTCCGCGCGCATTCAATCCATTCCTCGAGAAACGCGGCTTCGTCGTCAGCAGGGGCAGGAGACGATTCGGATTCCGCCCCGTCACCGGCTCCATCCGTCGTCTCGGCCGTCGGCCCGGGTCCGCCGTCCGCTTCGTCGTATGCGATTAAATCCGTGCGGTTCAGGTCGGAGCGTTCGAGGAGGGACTCGAGCGCGATGGCGAGCTCTGGCTTTTGCGGAAAGCGCGCGATCGCCTC
>CAZIEI010000052.1:2548-8912 GCA_964538705.1 uncultured Spirochaetales bacterium
AGTCTCGGTGGCTGCCTGAATCGGGGGACGAGGCGCGCTCGAGCCAGGTGCGCCGCGCGCCGCCTAAGTCGCCTGAGAGGTAGAGCGCGTCGGCTACTACGGCGGGAGGCGGGCCGTATCCACCCGCCGTAGTGGCCGCGGTTTCCTCGAGGAGGCCGCAGGCGTAGAGGAGCTCCGGATCGATCCTCGCTCCGCCGCGCAGCGCCTCGAGCGCTCGGAGAGCGGCTCCCGGCCTGTCATGGACGAACAGCGAAGCGATCGCCGCGTTGATCGCGTAGCGCGGATCGCCCGAGGCCACGGCGATCGCGTCCCAGGCCTCGGGACTGAGCGATACGGGTCCCGAATCGGATTCCTCCGCGTAGGCGAGCGCCGCCGCCAGTGCGATCCTCTTCCCCGTTCCTTCCATGGCTTTCTCGAGCCCCGTGGCGTTCACGCCGGCCGCGCCGAAGGCGCCAAGGGCCTCGAGGGCGGCACGCGGATCACCGCGCGAAAGGAGCCGCTCGGCATCGAGGCAATCGAAGGCGGGCGCGTCCCCGCAGCGCCGTCGCGCTTCGCGGATCTTAAGGGCGTACCGCCCCACGCCTCTTCCCGCGACCTCAAGGTCGCGTTCCCGCTTCAGGACCGAATACCATCGCGAGACGTCGCGGCCGGCTGAGCGGGCGAGCCCGTCGAGGGCCTTACGGGAAAGCCTTTCGTCGCCCGAGAGGAAAGCCGCGTCCGCGTCCTTGAGCCTGCGCGCGAACGCCGAGACGCTCGATGGGATGAGGCCGCAGGAGCCGAGAGCGGCGGAAATCGCGATCGCGGCCGCGACCGCGGCGGCGCGCGATCCCACCTCAGTTCTCCCCGCCGCGGGACTCGCGCGCCTTCCTGATGGAGTCGAGGACGCCGTTGACGAATTTGTAGGATTCGGGAGAACCGTACTCCTTGGCTATCTCGATCGATTCGTCGATGCTCACGGACGCAGGTATTTCAGGCTGCTTGATGATCGCGTAGGCGCCGAGCCTGAGTATGGAGAGGTCGACCTTTGATAGCCTTGAGATGTCCCAGTGCTCGAGATGTTGCTGGATGGCCGCGTCGATCTCCTCTACGCTCTCTATGGCTCCGAGCACGAGGAAGCGCACGAAGGCCCTCGACTCCTCGTCGAGGGCCGCGATCTTATCGGGTTCGAGCCACGCGAGCGAGGCGAGCTCGCCCGGCTCGCCATCGGAAATCTCCCAGGCGTAGAGGGCCTGGAACGCCAGGACCCTCGCCTTCCGCCTCGAGGCCAAGGCCGGCTTACCAGGCGAGGAGCTCGGGCCGGACCTTAATTTTGGCCTTGCCCCTGAGATCCTGTACGAGCGTGTTCAGCATGCCCTGCACGGCGCGATTGGCCTTCTCCGTGTACATGGCGTTGTTCAGGTACTCGTAAACCGTGCCCTTCTCGCCGAGCGCAATCGGATCGGTCAGCTCGAGCTGCTTCTTGGGATAGACCTCGATGGCGAGGAGGATGTGATAGCCGGTCGGTCCCTCGAGGAGCTTGGAAACCTGACCCTGCTTGAGCGAGAGTGCCGCTTCGTAGAACGCCTCCCCGAAGAGCATCTTGAAATCGTCGGTGCGCGCGTAGACGTACTCGGGAAGTCCAATGTAGCCGGACTTGGATTCGAGCGAGCGGAGCACGACCTCGTTGAACTTATCCGGCCCGTTCTTCGCCCTCGAATAGAGGCTTTCCGCGAGCTCCTTGGCTTTCCGGATATCATCGCCCGTTTTATCCTTGGTTGGTACGTAGAGTACGGCGAGCTTGACCGCGTCTGGCCTGACGAGGGACTCCTTGTGGTCCGCGTAGTACTTGGAGACCTCGTCGTAGGTGGGCCGCGGGATCGCTTCGATAGCAGCTTGCTGGCTCGCAAGGTACTTCTTGAGAAGGAGGCGCTTCCTCACGTAGTTCTTGAGGTCCACGGTCTGGACGCCCATCTTGCCGAGGACTGAATAGAAGGCGTCGTCGCTCACGGTTCCGGTGCTCGCCCAGTCCGTGAGAGTGCTCTTGTCCATCGCCTGCGGATTGTTCTGGACTTCAGCCATCACCTGGGCCTTCATCTGCTGGACGGCCTGGTTGATCTCTGATTCGGAGACAGCGATCTTGGCACGCTCGCAGTACTGAAGGAAGAGAATGTCGTTTACCATGAGCTGCAGGTACTGCTCCCGGTCCTTCACGCCGAGCTGTTTTCCGAGCGCGGTCTCGAGCCTGCCGATATCGAGCTTGAGCTGCTTGAGCGACACGGGCATTCTGCGCACGAGCTCAACGCTCGCCACCTCGGTATCGAGCGCGGTGCCCGCGGCGGGCTTAGCCTGCGCCTGGACCGCGGCGCACGCCGCCAGGAGGGCCAGCGCCATTATGATACAGCGTTTCCTCGTCATCGTTCCTTCGCTTCCCGCGGCCCGGACTCAGGACCGCAGATGGTGTTATGGGTTCGTTCTCCGACCCAGGATCCGCCCCGCGCGGCCCCTCAAGCGGGCTCTCGGGCGGTTTCACGGCAATATAACAAGGGCCGTCGGGCAAGGTTAAACCAATTCCCGGGCCTATTCAATCCCCGTCCATTTCCGGAGATGGGCGATTCCCGAGAGTTTCCGATCCAGTGCGATGGCCGCCACGAGGTCGTCCCGCGCGTCTGGGATTCGCCCGAGACGCACGTTAATCTCCGCCCGGTGCCTGAGGAAGCGCGCGGACTCCTTCCTGGGGAAGCCAAGGGAGGCGAGAGCCGAGAGGTAGCCGAGGAGCTCCTCCTCCCCTACCGCTCGCGGGAGCCGAACGCGCGCGAGCTCCTTGATCCTCATCCGTATCTCGGGGAGGAAATGCTTGAAGTACGGGCGCTCCGCCTCCCTGAGTATGCAGAACCGGTAGCAGTCGAAGGCCTCCCGGTAGCGTTCCCTGCGCTCGTACTCCTCCGCGAGGAGGAAGGCGCAGTCCATGGCGTCCTCCCGGTCCATGAGCCGGTCGAGGCCGATGGCGGCGAGCCCTCCCGAGTCGTGGACGCTGATGGCCTCGTCCTCCCAGCCGTGGAGCATGTCGTAAAAGACGAGCTTGGCCTGCGACTCGGGATCGTCGGGCCGGGACTTGAGGAAGGACCGGTAATCGAAGGAGAAGCGCTCGTAGGAACGCCGATGGGCCTTGTCGTACTCGCGCCTCAAGTCCGGATCGGAGAGGATCTCGTAGGCCTCGAGGAGGGCGCGCATCTGTGCGGCCGCATCGTGCCCGCTCCCCGGCATGTCCGGATGGAGACGCTTGGCCCGCGTCCGGAAGGCGCGCTTGATCTCCTTCCCCGACGCGGAAGGGCTGACCCCGAGGATCTGGTAATGGTCCTGCAAGGCCCGACCTACCCCTTCTCGGCCCTGAAGGACGAAGCGAAGGCGAGGGCCTCGTCCTCGTTCTTGAAGGCCGCATAGTCCGTGACGACCATCCCCTGAGATTCCATGGCGGCCATGAGCCGGAGGCATGCGCGCTGAGTGAAGACGACGGGCTTACAGATAAAGGCGAAGCTCCTCTTCCCGGCGAGGGAGCCCGAGGAGCCGAGGCGTTTGGCGATCTCCGGGGAGGCCTTTCCGCCGATGCTCGCCGGGGCCGAACCTACGGCGACGAATTCGTACGAGAGGAGCCTGAGCTCGCTCTCGAGGCCGGCGTCCAGCAAGGTTACGGAATGGCCCTGCGACTCGAAGCCGCGCGCGACGGCCTTGGCGAGCGCCCTGAGCTTATCCTGGTCGCCCCCGGCCGGGAACGAGACTACGGCGATCCGCACTGCATCCTCCTAGAGGCTCTTGTAGATCTGGTCGATGAGGGGGGACTTCACGATGATGACGGAGCAGCTTGAATTGTAGCCGATCTCCCTGTGCGCGTCGGAGATGATGTCGCGCCCCTCCCGCGACCGCTCCCACCCTCCGAGAAGTATCGCGTCGGCCTTGCGCTCGTCGGCGCAGGCCATGATCTCCGTGTGGATGGCGCCCGTCCTGAGGACGGTCTCCATCTTCACGCCCTTGGCCCTGGCGAGCTCTTCGGCGAAGGCGAGGTACCGTTTGCCGTTCTCCTCGAGGCTCCTCTCGTACTCCGCTCCCTCCTCGGGAACGAAGATGCGGTTCATGGCGAGCTGTTTTATGGTGGCGGTGTCGACCACGTACACGCCCGTGAGGAGGCAGCCGATCTGCTTGGCGAGGACGATGGAGTACTTCGCCGCCGAGATCGACGCCTCGGACCCCGATATGGCGACTACGACATGTCCCAGCAGCCTCTTCACGACTCGCCCCCCTCCTTCCTGCCCGCCTTTATGAGCTTCTGCGTGAAGAAGCCTTCCCGCTCGCGCTCCTCGAGTACGCCCTCCACATAGCGGAGTGTCTCCTTCGTGTCCGGCATTACCATTTTTTCCAGGGCGTTCACCCTGCGCTGGGTCTTCCTGACCTCGCGAGACAGCTTCCACACCATAGACCGTATGGCCGCGAGCCGGGCGGCCGCCGAGAGGAGCGCGGTGAATTCTACCATGGTTTGGTCGCAAACCGCAAACGAATTTCCGAAGGAATACGGAAGGGAAACCTTCCCCGGGACGAAATCCACGTCGAGGAGGGTCATCCCTGCGGCCTGCACGCGCCGCTCCCGCGCCGAATGGTCGATCGATATCCCCTTGGCGGTCTCTGCGGCGCGGTCCCGTCCCATCGCCATGAGTAGGCGCCTCAGCGCCGGATACGCCGTCTCCACCCGCTTCTCGAGGGCGCGCTCGAGGAGCTTGGTCTCCTCGACCCTCCTCATGAGCTCCATGACGAGTATCTCCCGCTTCTGCTCGAGGAGCTCGAAGCCCTCCCTCGCCACGGAGTACTGCTCCTTCAGGGAGAGGAGGTTGGACTTGGTTGGAGCGATTCGGAGCTTGGCCATCCGTTAGGCCTTCCCCGCCCCGCCCATGTGCTTCTCGATGAGCTCGGGCCTGATCCTGAGGAGCTCCTCCCTCGGAAGCTCCGAGAGGACCTTCCAGCCAAGGTCGAGCGTCATGTCGATGGATCGGTCCTCGCGCTCCCCCTGCGAGAGGAATTCACGTTCGAAGCGCTCACCGAACTTGAGGTAGAGCTTGTCGCGGGCCGAGAGGTCCTCCTCGCCGATGATGGCGGCGAGATTCCTCGCCGATCGGACTCGCGAGTAGGCGGCGAAGAGCTGGCTCGAGACGTCCTTGTGGTCGTCCCTCGTCATGCCCTCCCCGATTCCGTCCTTCATGAGGCGCGAGAGCGAGGGCAGGCCAGCGACGGGCGGGTAGATGCCGCGCTGGTAGAGTTCGCGATCCAGGACGATCTGCCCCTCCGTGATGTAGCCCGAGAGGTCCGGGATGGGGTGCGAAATGTCGTCGTTCGGCATGGTGAGGATAGGGATCTGCGTGATAGATCCCTCCTTACCGATGATCTTCCCCGCCCGCTCGTAGAGCGACGCGAGGTCGGAGTAGAGGTATCCCGGGTAGCCCTTGCGGGAGGGTATCTCGCCGCGGACCGTGGACACCTCGCGGAGGCTCTCGCAGTAGTTGGTCATGTCCGTGATTACGACGAGGACGTGCATCCCCTCCTCGTACGCGAGGTGCTCGGCCGCGGTGAGCGCCGACCTTGGCGTGACGAGGCGCTCGATGGACGGCGCGTCAGCGAGCGAGAGGAACATAACCACGCGGGAGAGCACGCCGGAATGCTCGAACGAATCGATGAAGAAACGCGCGACGTCGTACTTGACGCCCATGGCCGCGAAAACGACGACGAAGGATTCGTCTGAGTTCAGGATCTTCGCCTGCCTCGCGATCTGCGCGGTGAGCCTGTCGTGCGGCAGGCCGTTCCCGGAAAAGACGGGGAGCTTCTGGCCGCGTATCAGGGTGTTCATCCCGTCGATCGCGGAGATGCCCGTCTGGATGAAGTCCCGGGGATAGGCCCTGGCGCAGGGATTCACCGGAAGCCCGTTCACGTCCATCGTCCGCGAGGAGAAACAGTCGGGGTAGCCGTCTATCGGCCGCCCGAGGCCGTCGAAAATGCGTCCCAGCATGTCGGTGGATACGCGGAGCTCGAGGGGCCGCGCGAGGAACTCCGCGGTCACGGCCGAGGTGTCGATCCCCGTCGTGCTCCCGAAAACCTGCACGGCCACGGCGTCGCGCGAGAGATCCACGGCCTTTCCGTAGCGCGTCGCGCCGTCGCGGTCCCGAACAGCGACGAGTTCGCCGAATCCGACTTCGCCAGGGTTGCCCACGATGACGATGGGCCCCTCCACTTTAGACGCGCCGCGGTGCTCGAGGCCCCTCATTCCTTCCCTCCCCTGTACTGGGCCGCGAGCTCCTCGAAGGCGGCCTCCAGCCTCGACCTCAGCGCCGAATAAGCGGCCGCGTCG
>CAZIEI010000052.1:8922-18726 GCA_964538705.1 uncultured Spirochaetales bacterium
CGTTCGCGATCGTCGACCGCGCCCGGAGGATCTCCTCCCTCACCGGGAGCGACGAGACCTTCACGAGCGGCGCGCCGCTCTTGATCGTCGCGAGCGCCTTCTTGTGGAAATCCATGATGATCGAGAGGAGGAAGACTTGCTTGGCCGGAGTTGAGTAAGCGTCCACCGCGTCGAAGGAATTCTGCTGGAGGAAACCCGCCTTGACCATCTCCGCGGAGAGGAGCACGAGCCGCTGCTCGTCGGGCAGGGAGTCGGGGCCGATGAGCTTGACGATCTGCTCGAGGCGCTGGTCCTTCTTGAGGAGCTCCAGGGCCTCCTCCCTCGCTCTCGTCCATTCCGGATCGAGAGTGTCCCACCACTCGCGCATGTCCTGCGCGTACTCGGAGTACGAATCTATCCAGGAGATCGCGGGATAATGCCGCGAGTTGGCGAGGTCCCTGTCTAGAGCCCAGAAGCAGCGGGTGAAGCGCCGCGTGTGCTGGGTGACCGGTTCGGAGAAGTCCCCTCCCGGCGGCGAGACCGCCCCGATGATGGAGATGGAACCGCGCTCGCCGGAGAGGGTGTCCACCCTGCCGCCGCGCTCGTAGAACTCGGCGAGCCGCGTGGGAAGGTAGGCGGGAAAACCCTCCTCCGCCGGCATCTCCTCCATGCGGCCCGAGAGCTCGCGGAGGGCCTCGGCCCAGCGGCTCGTCGAGTCCGCCATGATGGCGACGTCGTGGCCCATATCGCGGTAGCACTCGGCGAGGGCGATTCCCGTGTAAATGGAAACCTCGCGCGCGGCGACGGGCATGTTGGAGGTGTTGGCGATGAGGATCGTCCGCTCCATGAGGCTCCGGCTCGTCCGCGGATCCACGAGCTTGGGGAATTCGGTGAGCACGTCCGTCATCTCGTTCCCGCGCTCGCCGCACCCGATGTATACGATGATGTCGGCGTCGCAGTATTTCGCGATCGCGTGTTGGGTCATGGTCTTGCCGGTCCCGAAGCCGCCGGGGATGGCCGCCGCGCCTCCCTTGGAGATCGGGAAGAGGACGTCTACGACGCGGAGGCCCGTGACGAGGGGCTCCTCCATTCCGAGCTTGCGCTTGAAGGGGCGCGGTCGCCTCACGGGCCATCTGCTCAGCATGCGGAGCTCCTCGCCCGCATCGGTGCGCGCGATGACGGCGTCCGCACGGTACTCGCCCGCGGGAGCGATCCAGGACAGGGCGGATCCGCGCAGGCCGGGAGGGAAGATGAGGCGGTGTTCGACGAGGGGCGTCTCCTGGACGCTCCCGTACCGGGAGCCGGGCTTGAACGAAGCCGGGTCCCCCGGGAGGGGTTCGAAGCGCCAGGTCCGGGCGGGATCGAGGGCGTCGCTCTTCACGCCGGGGGCGAGCCAGGTCCCCTCGGCCTCGAGGAGGCGTTCGAGGGGGCGCTGGATGCCGTCGAATATTCGGCCGATGAGGCCCGGACCCAGGGTGACGGAGAGGGGCTCGCCCAGGGAAACCGCGGGCTCGCCCACGCGCATCCCCGTGTTCTCCTCGTACACCTGTATCAGTGCAGTGTCGCGCTCGAGTCTGACGATCTCACCGATGAGCTTGGCGTCGCCGACCTCGACGACGTCGTAGAGCCCGGCGCCCGACATGCCCGAGGCCCTGATCACCGGCCCCGATATCCGCTCGATGCGTCCTTCGATCCTCATCGGGCGCCGTCCTTTCCGTCCAGCGCCGGATCGCGCTCGGCGAGGTCCCCGACGAGGGCCCTCGCGAGCTCCCCGCGCTCCCGCTCCGCGAATTCCCTCAGCGCCGAATCGAGGGTCACCGTGAAGACCGTAGCCCCGTCAGCGCTCCGCGCCTCGAGCCCCGCCGCTCCTGCAGCCGCCTCCTCGTAGCGGACCTCCGCGCCCGGAAGGAGGGCCATGATGTCCGCGTCGGCGGCTCCGCGATCGAATCCGCGCACTACGACGGAGGCCCGTCCGCCCGCGAATGCGTTTGCGGCGGGCGCTAGCCTGGAAAGGAGGAGCCTGAGGGCGTCCGCCCGCTGTAGGGCGTCCCTCGCGGACGAGAGCTCGGAAGCGAGGAGGGAGTCGAGCCACGCGAGGCGGGCACGCTTCCTCTCGAGCGGCAACCGCGCGAGCACCTCGTCCCGGTAGGTCGCGGCGCGCTTCCGCTGGGCGTCCTCAAGGGCGGCCAGCTCCGCGCGGGAACGGGCTTCCCAATCCGCCCTCGCCGCCTCCGCCTCCTTGTCCGCCTGCTTGAGCGCGCGCTCGGCCTTGCGCCTCGCGTCCTCCCTGATCTCGGCTTCGAGGGCGCCGCCGCCCTTGAGTTCCTCCATGCCTACTCGCCCCGGGGGCAAGCCCCGTGTATCGGTCTCATACGTTCAACCCCACGGCCTCGCGGATCGAATCCATGAGGCTCTTTTTTCCCTCTACCCGTCCCGAAAGCGGCGGGACCTCCACCACGAGCGGGTACTCCCCCTCGGCCTGCCAGTCCAGGACCTCGCGTTCGAGCAGGGCAGCGACGTCCTCCCCGAGGATGAGCACCCTGCAGCGCGGCACCGGCTCCGTCCCCGCTGGACCGCGATCCCTGCCGGTCATCCTGAGGAAGGCCGCGAGTGCCTCCTCGCGGGTCTCCGCGGCAGTTCCCGCGATTCCCGCGTAGGCGAAACCGAGCACGATCTCGCTCCCGGCGATCACGTGGAAATCCTCCCTCACGGAATGCTCCCGGCAATGATTCCCGAAGCCATTCTCGTCAAATGAGGATCATGAGGAGCGCGACGAGGAAGCCCCAGAGGCAGACGCCCTCCGCGAGTCCCACGAAGGGGATAGCCTTGCCAGAGAGTTCGGCGTTCTCGCTCATCGCGCCCATGGCAGCCGAGCCGATCTGTCCGACCGCGAGACCTCCGCCGACGCAGGCCGCGTTAATGGCGGCAGCGGCGGCGATGTATTTCTACATGTCTGACCTCGATTTGGCTTCTATGGTGGCGATGGCTACGGCATCGCTTCCCGCCATCGTAGCCTGCACTTCGCTCTTCGCGGGAGCGACGGCCTCCTGGGCGGTGAGCGCGGGTAGCGCGGCGAGCGCCATGGCGGCGATGAAGAACACGCGAGCGATCTTATGGTTCATCCTAGTCTCCTTTTCCCTGCGTCGGTTCGGCGTCCCGGAACGAGAAGGGCTTCCAGGCCCTCCCCGTCTCGGTGAAGAATTTCGAGAAGAATTCGTAGTACTGGAGCCGCATCACCTGTATGGTCACGACCATGCCCTCGAGCGCCATGATGATGACGTTCCCGATTATGACGATCCCCCAGCGGCCGATGCCGCCTACGACGGGCAGCCCCTTATGCATCATCTCCGACGTCGTGAAGACGACGAAGGAGAGGACCGCGTGCGAGAGCGAGAAAGCGCCGACGCGGAGGAAGCTCACGGTATTGGAAAGGTAGTACGATCCCGCCTCCAGGACCTCGACGAAGCCTCCGATCGCGAATGAGAGCCCTCCGTCCGGCATCAGGGGCCGATGTCCGTCCACGAGGCGTTCGAGGGGATGGGCGAAGAAGAGCGCGGCCGTCGGAATAGCGAGCGGCAGGACGTCCCATCCGCCGATCTTGGAACCCAGGAGGGCCCGCACGGCGAGGGAGAGCGCGTACCAGAAGAGGAGCGCCCCGGCGAGGCCGGTCTTGGAGAAGAAGAGCTCGCCCTTCCTTCCCATGCGCGCGAGATTGACCATGTTGAGGACGATTCCCACGGAGTTCACGACGGCGCCGAGCGCTACCGAGAAGCCGAAGAAGGCGATCATCTTTCCGAGGCCGCCCGAGGGCATCACGTTGACGATCCTGTCCATCTCCGTCCCGAGGAGTTTCCCGGTGACGAAGCGCGTCGCGGGTACGAGTACCTCCTCGAACGCGAAGAAGGATCCCTCGAGGAATCCCATGATCATGGCGCCCGAACCGACGGCCATGAGGATCGGGGCGAATTTCTTCCACTTGAGGAGCTTCCCCCGCTTCATGACGGCAAGGGCGACGCCCGCGAGGAGGATCGCGAGGCCCTGCCCGAGGTCGCCGAACATGATCGAGAAGAAGAGCACGAACCAGCAGGCCACGAAGGGCGTGGGATCGACGGTGCCGTAGCGCGGGATGCCGTAGGAGAAGACCATGTTCTTGAAGCTGGACAGGAAGCGGCCGTGCTTCATGGCGACCGGAACCTTCTCCTTCCCGGAGGTCACGGAGGGGACTTCCTCGGGGTCGAAGCTCCGCGCGGCGATCCTCCCGTCGGTCGCCGCCTCAAGCTCCGCCGCCATGGCCGGGAGCCGCTGGCGCTCCACCCATCCGCGGAAGAAATACGCGTGTTCCGTGGAAACGAGACGCTCCTTGACGCGCTCCGCTCTGGCGGTCGCCTCGAAACGGCTGAGGAGGCGCGGTATGGTCCCGGCGGCCTCCGCCGAGAGGCGCAGCCGCTCCCGTTCTATCGCGGCCTCGCTCGCGGCGATCCCCGCGAGCTCCCCGTCGAGCCTGAGGGCAATCTCGGCGGGATTCGCGCCCTCCTCCCCGGGCAGGCTCCGCGGCGTGAAGCCCGCGGCCTTGAGCGCGGTCTCGAGGGCGAAACGCCCTTTCTTGGAAGAAAGCGCCGCGATCCTTCCCGTCCCGTCGAGGTCCAGGACGATCGCCCTGTTCCCGAGCTCGTCCGGGAGCGAGGCGAGACGCTCGGGGGCGACGCGGCCCACCGCCACGTGGATGAAGGTAAGGAGCTCCATCTCCGACGGAGCGACGTCGAGGCGCATGAAGGCCTTGATCTCCGCCGCCGCCTGCTCGACAGCCTCGCGGCGCTTCGCGATCGCGGTTTGCTCGGCCCGGACGCGCTCCGCGTCCGCGATGATCTCCGTGGCGGCGGCGCGGTCCTCGTTGGTGGCGAGCGCGACGGCCTCCTCGGTCCCGCCGTCGGTCCCGATCCCGAGCCATTCCGCGGCGCGGGCGAGGGCCTCGACCGTCCTCGGCGCGGCGCCGTCGGCCTCCGGGGGAGTCCCCTCGCGGCCGTCGAGATCGAACTCCATGTAGGCCTTGCCCCCGAGGACGAGGAGGACGCGATCGACGTCCCGCTTGAGGACGGTGAATTCCACGAGCTTCATGCGCTGGCTCATCAGGACGCGCCCCCCGGCGCGCGGGCGGGAGACTGCAGCTCGGGCCCGATGCGGAGCGATTCGTAAGCCGATCGAATGACGTCGCATTCCGCCTCGGCGAGCCTGAGATATGCGTAGAGGGCCGCCTCGGAGGGACCCGAGGACCTGAAGAGGGACCTAAGCGCGCGGCGCACGATCTTTCCGGCCATTGCCTCGCAGGAGGCGGGATCCACGCGCCAGAAATCCCCGCCCGCCTCGTCGTCCACGATCTCTGAGAGCCGCCATTTCTGGAACGATGCCCTCGCGTCCGGTTGGAACGAGGCCCCCGCGAGGGCGTCCGAGATCGCGTCGGCGCCCGGCAGGTCGACGAGGAAGGGCTCGATCTCCTCGGGACGCATCGAGAAGGAAAACGCGAGCCTGAGCGCCCATACGGCGTTCCGGAGGACCGTTTCCCGAATGTAGAATCGCCTGAGGGAGATGCCGTCCTTGCCGTGGATCGAACGAAGGATGCCCCATGCGGCAAGACGGGCCTCCCGATCCATCCTGTTCTCCTCGATGTGCGTCCAGGTTTCCGCGGTGGCTTCCGCGGCCCAGGGGAAGATGCTCGGCGCGAACATGCGCCTCACGTCGGGGAAGGCGGACTCGTCCATGCCGACGGCCTCGGGATCGGACGACGCGGCGTCGGGAGCGGAGGTCCCTCCGAGCGCGGCCTTGAGGAAGGATTTGGCGCGCTCGGCCTCGGAGGGGAGGAAAGCCGCTCTGAGGATCTTCCGAGACGAGTGCCCCGCCATGAAGAGGACTCGCTCCGCGCGAGACCTCATGCGCCGCGCGAGTCCGGCTTCCGCGTCGCGGATGAGCGTGGATTCAGTGGCTTCGGGAACGAGTCCTGGGTAGATGAGCCTGGTGAGGGAGCGCGGGTCGCGGGCCTGGGCGAGGCCGCGCGCGCCTTCCCCGAGGAAACCCTTGGCGAGGGCGCCGGAAGCCTTCGCGTATCCGTACGCGAGCTTCCAGGCGGCGCTCATCGTCCGGCCTCCGCGCCGCTCCCTTCGCGGATCAGCGCGGAGACGAGGACCCGGAAGGCCTCCCTGTCCACGGGAACGGAATCCAGCGACTTCCGGTACTCCTCGAGCCGCTCGCCGAACTCCGCGTCCACTGCGGACTTGACCGAGGCGAACTCCTCGAGGAGGGCCCTCGAGCGTTCCTCCCTCGCGCGTTTGGCGGCGGCGGCCGCTTCCTCGCGCGCGCGGGCGACCCTGCGCTCGGCCTCGACCTTCGCGCGCTCCATCATCTCGCGGCCTTCCCGCTCGATCTCGAGGATGCGCTTCAGGGTCTCTTCATCGGCCATCGGACGGATCTCTTCCCGGGGTCATTCCCCGATGCTCATGAGTTCCTCGTACTTCTCCAGGATCGAGTGGGCTTCCTTGGCCCCGGCGGCGGCGGACAGGTCGCGTTTGAATTCGTCGTTCTTGAGGAGGGTGGCGAGCTTCTTGAGGGTTTGGAGGTGCAGTTCGGACGTTTCGGGTGATGAGAGGAGGAGGAACACGAGGTAGACGGGCTCGCCGTCGAGGGCGTCGTAGTCGACGCCCTTCTTGGAGACGCCGATGACGCCGCGCACGCCGTCGACCGACGGGGTCTTCGCGTGCGGTATGGCGATTCCCTTCATGATGCCCGTGGACATCAGCGCTTCGCGGTCCTTGAGGGCCTTAAGGATGGATCCCCGGTCGGCGAGCTTGGCGCCCGCGGAGGCGTAGACGTCGACGAGCTCCTCGAAGAGCTCTTCCTTGTCCTCTGCTTCCAGATCTATCTTGACGCGGTCAACAGGGAAGACCTGCCTGAGGGACATAACTCCTCCACGCTCCGGCGGCGGAACGCCCCGGTGGCCGTCCCGCGCCCGGAGAACCTATCGAATCATTCTCCGGCGGGCGGAACGGGCAGATCCCCTTCCTCGAAAGCCTCGATTCTCCCGTCGGGGACGGCCGAGGCGGTCGGAGCCGCGTCCGCCGAATTCTTGAGGTACCACTTCGAATCGGAGGTCTCCTCGGTCGCGGTCTCCTTGACCGCCTTCTCGATGCCCTCCGCTCCGGTCGAGCGGTTCACGTACGCGAGCCCGAGAGCGAGGACGAGGAACAACCCGCCCAGTACGGTCGTGGCGCGCGTCACGACGTTGCCGGTCCTGCTTCCGAAGGTTGAGTTCGACGATCCCCCGAAGATGCCCCCGAGGCCCTCGCCGCCCTCGTCCTGGACGATGACGATCAGAACCAGGAGAATGGCAACGATTATGAGGAAGACGAGGAGAACGATGCCCAGAATTCCCATTGTCACGACTCCGTCTGCCCCCCCGCGGGAAGGCGAAAATAACTACGTTGGATGGAATCCGCTTTTATAGTACCGGAAAGCCCCCGAGCGCATCAAGGGGCGACGGGCTCCGAGGGGCCCCGCCAAGGCGGGCACCCCCCTCCCCGCCGGCTAGCGGAACTTGGCGATGGGAACGAAGGTCTCGGCCTTGAGGGCCGCGCCGCCCACGAGGGCGCCGTCGATATTGGGCATAGCCATGAGCTGGGCGGCGTTCTCGGGCTTCACCGAACCGCCATACTGGATCATCATAGCCTTGGCCGCCGCTTCTCCGTAGAGGGAGGCGAGGACCTTCCTGATGTAGGCGTGCGCCGCGTCCGCGTCCGCGGGGGTCGCGGTCTTGCCGGTCCCGATGGCCCAGACGGGCTCGTAGGCGACGACGATATTGGCGAGCTCGGCGGCGGGGATGTCCTTGAAGCCGCCCTTCACCTGACCAGAGAGCACGGCCTCGAGCTTGCCGCCCTCCCGCTCCTCGAGAGTCTCGCCGACGCAGAGTATGACCTCCATCCCATGCTTGAGGGCGAGCTTCGCCTTCTTGTTGATGAGGGCGTCGTCCTCCTTGTAGATGGCCCTGCGCTCGGAGTGGCCGAGGATGACCGTCTTCACCCCGATGTCCTTGAGCATGAGGACCGAGATCTCGCCGGTGTGGGCGCCCTGCTCCTCCTGCGCCATGTTCTGCGCGCCGAGGACGATCTTGGACCCCGCGAGGGCCTTGGCCGCGGCCTCGAGGGCCGTGAAGGGAGGCGCGATCATGACCTTCTCGCCGCAGGAGGCGAGCTGCTTGGCGAGATCGGAGGCGAGGGCCGCCGCCTCGGCGCCGGTCTTATGCATCTTCCAGTTGCCTGCTATGTAGTACTTCCTCATCGGGGTTCTCCTTGAATTCGCGAGCTATCCGCGGAATCGCTCCGGCGGGAAAGCCGGGCCGCCTGCCATAGTATCGACGGGGCCCCGTCGTGTAAAGCCGAGGGGATCCAGGCCGAAGAAGCCCGCGAGCGCGGCGTACCACTCGGGGTAATCGCGTCCGATCGGCGCGGGCCGGTCGAAGAATGCCTCCGCCGACACGGCGAAGAACTCTGCTTCGTCCTCCGCGCCGTACTCGTCCATGGGGAGGCGCGCTCTCGACATCCCGCGGGAACGGCGCATTCCGCCCCTCGCCCCCGCCGCGGCCCGCCGCGCGAAGTCCGCGAAAGCCGCGTCCCGCGCGCGGACGAAGGCGCGGCGCTCCTCGCTGTCGAGCGGCGGGCATCCGTCGACCGATCCGTCGGCCCCGTCGATCTTGTGCGCCATCTCGTGGACCGCGACGTTGTAGCCCGTCCCCCGGCCCGAGTCGCCTAAGTCGGGAAGCGAGAGGAGCACGGATCCGAACTCGCGCACCTGTCCCGAAAGCTCGTCGTCGTATTCCCTCACCACCCCCTCGGACTCCACAGTCACCCTATCGATGATCGCCCCGGGGAGGAGGAATACCGTCTTCCACCCGCGCCAGTACCCGGGACCGATACCGATGAAGGGGAGCGCGGCGTTGAAGGCCGCGCGCACGCGGTCCATGCGCGGGGGCGCCTCCCTCACCGGACCGAGGAACTGCTTCTCCGCGAGGAAGCGGTCCGCGAGTCCGCGATGCGTAGCTCCCATGCCCGCGTCCGCGGCTATCCGCGCCGCCGTGGGGTGCAGCGCCGAGGCTTCCCCCCATTCGGCGTCCGTCGCGGGCTCGCCGCCCTTCCTCCGCATCGCCGCCTGGATGAATTCACGTATCCCCATCCGCGAGCGCCCTCCGACGCGCTCCTGAGTATAAACCCGGCCCTCACCGCGCTCCAAGCGCGCTTTTCCCGCGGCGCGCCCTCGTGCTACATTCGCGTCCATGCGCTCGTCCCGATCATGGCTCGTCTACCTCGATCTCGACGGAACCGTCCTCTCGGGGGACGCCGCCCGCGAAGCGCGCTTCCGCGAATGGGCCTCGCGGCGAGATCGGTCCGTCGCCCTCGCCTATTCGAGCGGCCGCTCGATCCCGAACATTCGATCCGAGATCTATTCGGGCCGCCTCCCCCTCCCCGACTTCATCGTCGCCCAGCTCGGGACGGTCATAGAGACGCCCGAGGGCGCGGTCCCGTCCTTCGCGGAGGCGCTCTTCGACGGCGTCCACGCGTCATGGAGCCTGGCCGAGGCCATGCGGGCGGGGAAAGGGCCGGGCGTTGAGCCCCAGGAGCCTGAGCACCTCAATCCCTACAAGGCGAGCTTCTACTGGGACGGCCTTCCCTCGTCCCTCGCGGCCTTCGAAGATCGCGTCGGCAAGAGGTTCCCGCGCGGCTCCTTCAGGATCATGGCCGTGGACGGGCGCTACGCACTGATATCGCTGCAGGGCGGCGCGAAAGC
>CAZIEI010000052.1:18736-18979 GCA_964538705.1 uncultured Spirochaetales bacterium
GGACGGGCGCTACGTCGATCTCATGCCCCATTGCGCCGGCAAGGCGGCCGCCGCCAAGGCCATCGCCCGGGCCATCGGCGTCCCGCCCGATTCCGTCGTCGCCGCGGGCGACTCCGAGAACGATCAGGATCTCTTCCGGGAACCCGCCTTCAAGCGCATCCTCCCCGCCAACGCGGCGACCTTCCTCCGCGGCCTCGCGCCCGGCGCCTACGAGAGCCCCTACCCCGACGCCGACGGCGTCCT
>CAZIEI010000053.1:0-18768 GCA_964538705.1 uncultured Spirochaetales bacterium
TCTATACAGGGAAAGATGTAGACCCGGATACGGGCCTCAGGTACCACTGGAACCGGTGGACGAGCGAGGACGGATCAAGGTTCATGTCCGAGGATCCGGCGCGGGACGGTGGGAACTGGTATGGGTATTGCCGAAATAATCCACAAAATATTATTAATAAAAATGGTTTATCACCTAAATTTATAGGACTTGTTTACGAGATAACCGGTATGATCAATGGTATGCGTGCATATTATGTAGGCTCAACCGCTCAGCAACTAAATATGAGGTTACAGGCTGAAAAACCAGAAGTATCCCTATTATTAAATTCTTTAGGTACTAAAGTAAAAGTGTATCAAGTATATGGCGACCTTGATATAGCGGCTTCTGGGCGTGGTACGAAGCTAAGTGCGCAAAATGAAGCATTGCGTTCAGTTGAGCAAGAAATACTGAATAAGGCAAGGGAAAGTACAGCACTTGAATTGAATAGCATTAATGCGGCCACGAAGGAGCATACAGCGCTTTGGAAGGAACGGCATAATGTCAGCATTGCAGGAAACACTAAAGTATCTACAGGAATAAAAATTACTATTGGGGGGGTTGTTATTGCTGCTACTGCACTTCACCTTTTCAGGGAATATGTTGAAGAAAAAGGATCTCATTATATCCAAGATTGGACAAAGTTTGAGGATGAGCGAGGCACTTTCGAAGTTAAATCAATTAAACTGGGCCTGCTAAGACCATGGACATATTTTAAAGAATATATAAATGAAGAAGGAGAAGGAAGGTTCGAATTTATTGATAAAAAACAATACAAGGCATTTGGTGAACTAAACCGTGAGTTATATGGCTATATTGACTGGAAGGGTGATTTTGTTCCAGGAAAACGGCAAGAATCAGTCCCCAAAATTGACCCATCATGGATTCCTCAATACAGCGGAGATACTGAAAACGAGGAATTAAATAACAGCGCCTGCTAATGAAAGGGGTAATCATATGGGGTTAGAGAGTATTGAAATTACGAGTAAGAATGTTTCTACATTTCGAATGCTTGATAAAGCAATAGATAGTATAATAGTCTCTGATGAAATCGATAGTAGATTTGATGAGTTGGCGTTTATTAATGAATTAAAAAAAATCCAATGGTTAAAAAAAATTAAAAGGTTAACTATTAGCCATAATTCAACGTTGAGGAATTTAAATATTTTAGAATGTTTCCCAGCATTGAGAAAACTTTCAGTTTATTCATATTCAATTGAGAATTTTGATGGGATTCAGTACTTTATTAATGGAGAGTATATCGAGATAGATACTGGAAAGAATAAAAAAAGAAATATTACAGCATTGAAATATGTAAAAATAAAAAAAATCAATCTAAGATATGCAAATGCCAATGACATTCTAGTCATAGGAGATATGATAACATTAAAAGACATCATGATCATTAATGCTGAAAAAATAAATATTGGAACATGGGGTAGACTTGATCTCGATTCCCTTCAATTAATAAACGGTTCATTTGAAAAGATTCAAGGGAAAAACGTCTTAAAAAAAATTAAAGCTTTGACTATTTCAAAGAATAAATATTTCACTGAATTTAAAGAATTGGGCGGATATGTAAAACTATTAATCATACAGTATTGTCCTAATATGATAATAGAATCTTTAGATACTTTTAAAGGGATAGAGAATTTAATTATCATTGATAATGAAGGTGAGATTTTCTATAATAGTATAATGAAATTAGAAAAAATTAATAATATTAAAATACTTGGGAAAAGATTAAAAATATTAGATCCTATCCTAATTGATAAAGACAAAAACATACCCCAAATTTCAATTAATACAATGACAAAGGCTGATATTGCAAAAATAGAAAAGAACCATCCGGAAATAAAAAATATAATAGCATGTTGATTTTATAACTTGAAGACTGGTTTTAATGAATAGTAGCGTTGCAGAGAACAAACGGTTTCAAAGATGACTTGTCTCTTATTAGAGACAATACTTCCCCCTAAGACGAGTGCGGGGAAAGATAGTCTTTGACAATATGGGGTGATGAATTTCTTCAGGATGGTTGGACTCGCCGAGGTGGTATTTCATCCTAAGTCCTCCTGCATGGCTAGGATCTGGTCATCGAAGTCCAACGGAACGCACGGTGGACAAGAAACGCGGTTTGTGATGAGTCTCCGGGCGCGTGCGAGCGATAAAAGTTCCCGAATACCCATGCTATAATTCTCCAGCAAATTCCTTGATCTTTGACAATTATAGCGAAGGATACCTAATCCCCCTCCGAAAAAATAGAGGGGGTAGCGGAAGACCCCGGAGGCGCCACGAGAAGGCACCGGGGCGGGCTCCCTGAGACCGCCCTTCCGGCCATGGCGCCGCGCCGAGGAGGCTGGAGCGCAGGGGGAGCCGCCTGAGTAACCGCCCGAGAAGGGAACCTGTTCCGCCCCTCTTGCGGCGGAAGGGATGCCTCCCGGGGAAGCGCGGGTGGGTGAGAACAACGCAGCGAAGGGAATCAGAGTACTCTCTGCTCTGACCGGAGCTGCGTTGTTCTCACCCAGGCCCCGCGAACCTAACGACTCATCCCTTCCGCAGCAATGAAGCGGAACTGCTCCCCCTTCTTAATACGACGAAGTGTCCAACATCGCCACCAAGAACGAGAACGCCTACCAGTACGATGAGCTCAACATGCTCGTGAGCGCCAGCGAGCATGGTTGGCGCCAGAACGAGCCCGATCAGATTTCCCCCGACCTCGACACCGCCGACAAAGACTTCGACGGAACGGCCATCATGGACTTCGACGCCGAAGCTCAGCTCGTGAGCAGGATCAGCCTCGATCTATCGGCCCGGAGCCTCGGTGTTGACCTGAAGCAGGTCTTCGGCGTTAACAAGATCGAGATCAGGCCCGAATCCGCCACCCACCGCGTGAGGGGCAAGGACCTGGCCCTCTATGCGAGTGAAACCAGCATCACGACAATGACCAGGGTGGCGAACGCGGCCATAGAGAAAGCCGACGACGGCACCATCCGCGTGAAGCTTCCCACGCCCATCACGGCGCGCTACCTCAAGATCCTCTGCGCCTGGG
This sequence comes from uncultured Spirochaetales bacterium, assembly GCA_964538705.1. Taxonomy (GTDB): domain Bacteria; phylum Spirochaetota; class Spirochaetia; order Treponematales; family JBGSOB01; genus CAYNQK01. Next base: position 3,071 of record CAZIEI010000053.1, read on the forward strand.
ACGACATGAACCTGGACGGCGAACAGGTGGACGCTTCGACCTTCAAGAACGCGCCCGGCGCCCTCGTCCGGGTCTGGACCCTGAGCGAGGAGTGGGAAGAGGGCTACGGCTATGACGGCATCGGGAACCGGACCCGCCTCACCGTGGCGGCGAGCGGCGTGGCTGACAAGACCCGTGACTCCGGCTACTACCCCAATGCCAACAACGGCAACAGTACCTGGCTCAGGACCGACGGGGAATGGTTCTACCAATACGACGCGGCGGGGAACACCGTCACCAAGGCCAAGGCCTTGAGCGGGGCACAGGACAACGAGTCAGCCATAGATACAAGCCAGGAGTACTGCCAGTACGACTGGGACGCGTGGAACCGCCTCACGGAGGTGCGGAAGAACGGGGAGAAGGTGGCGAGCTACGCCTACGACGCCCTCAATCACCGCGTCATGCGGCAGGGCAGGGACGGAACCAAGAGCTACTACGCCTACGGGCGGCAAGGAGCGCTCGCCTACCAGTACGAGGAAGGGAAGGACAAGGAACGAAGCATCGTCTACGCGGGGGCGATGATCCTGGGATGGACGGAGGACGCAGGCGAAGCGACGACGACTTTCTACGCGGTCACCGACAACCTCGGGTCCGTCACGCAGGTACAATCCGGCACCGGGGCGTCGCTTTGGGAGAGCGAATACTTGCCGTTTGGGCAAGTGGCTGGCGCGAACGGTTCATTACCCTTTGATGGCTTCTATACAGGGAAAGATGTAGACCCGGATACGGGCCTCAGGTACCACTGGAACCGATGGACGAGCGAGGATGGATCGCGGTTCATGTCCGAGGACCCGGCGCGGGACGGGGTGAACTGGTATGGGTATTGTGGCGGGAATCCGATATTGTTCATTGATCCAACAGGATTTGGAAGGACAGTTGATGATTATTATTACATGAAAGATGCGACGGGTGGTAAAGGCGATGTTGGAGAAGGCCAAACGGGGCCAGCTGAAAAATTAACTCCGAATCAAAGATACCGTGAATGGGCGGAACCATTATGGAATAGAAAAAGCGAATTAATAAAAATCAAAAGCGAATTAAGAGATAAGCTAATAAAAGAAATAAATGATAGTTCATTATTCGCCGATATGGAACTTCTATTCATTGGTGGCAGATGGGACGTTTTTGGACCTGAATATCAAGATGTAGCTAAAGAAATGGCTTTACTGGATGCAGTTCTTAGTAATTCCATGCATGTAGTAAAGTGGCTTGAAAATTCAGATACGAGTGGGAAATATAGAAGTGTTGATGAAATAGATGGTTTTGTTGCCGAAACGATAAAGGATGGGCCAAAAACACAAGTTTTCGCAGGGTTGACGCTGCTAGGCATGGCATCAATGCCGAGTATTGTTTCAAAAATTAATTCATTACGTAGTAGTATGGCCGCTGGGAAGGGGGTAAGTAGTGCTTTGGATGATGCTTCATCTGCTGCATTTAAGGCAGCCGATGATATTGCCGGGTGGTATCCAAAGAATAAGCATTTATTAAGCGGAGCCGGTTCAAAGGCTCGTTTTGCTACTGATAATGCTGATGAGGTCAGAGCATTAGTGCAGGAGGGATTGAGGTCTCCAAATGCAACGTTTGCTCCTAATCCAAATCTTGAAGGGACGTTCAGAGTGATTACAGATATGGGAAAGGCAATTGGTATAAAAGGGCAGCAGTTTTTACGGACTATTGTTGGGCTAGATGGAAAAGTTATCAATTCATTCCCGGTGAATGGCCTATGAATATTGAATTTACGATTTCCCATGAACCTAGCAGTTGGGTTTCATATCACCCAACTGCTGAATTAGAGGGTGAAATACAGATTTCCTTTAAGGATGGTTTTGTGTTTAAACAAACCGGAGTTCTAGTCATTGAACTGTGGAAAATAATTACGAGTTGGATAATTCATCCCGACGAAGAATCCTATAAGTACGATTCCATGGATTTTGATGAAGCTGTATTCTCTTTTGAAAGAGATGAAGACATGTATTATTTCTCTTCTGATAATCAAGAGCTGGCTAATATTACGGCAATATCAAAGGATGAGTTGTTAGCAGGCTTCAAGAATTTTCAAGAACTTTTTTATCGTTTCATAAAGGATAAATATAACAAAGACCTTAATCTGATTTCATAATGCCCCGCAGGCCGCCCCTGCGCCATCGTGGCTACGTGGCTGAACAGAACATGCGTTATGAGCAGCGCGCGTCCGTGCGCGCTGCTCGCTTCGCCTCATAACGTATGTTCTGTTCACCTGCGGGCCTTTGTTTCAGGTGGAAAGAGATCCACGGCGAAGGGCGGCGTTTCATGGCGCTGTGCTTCCGGTCGATACCTCCGAGGGTAGTAACCCTCGGAGGATTAGGGGGAGAAAAGCAACCGCGACGGACGCCGGCGGTTAAGCCCCCTCGAAGTTGGCACAACATAGGTTATAGGGCGGAGCGCTGAAAGCGTGGAGCGCACAGTTGGCCGAAGGGCAACTGACTATAACCCGTGTTCTGTCAAAGCCCGAAGGTCTGGCCTTCGAGGGGTACCTGGGGGCGCTATTCTCTATACGCTTCTTTTCGATCTCTGACGCGAATGACTTCAACCACGAGGCGGTTATCAAAAATATTATACACAACGCGGTAATCACCTACCCGGATGCGGTACGTGTTTTCCGAGCCAGTGAGTTTTATTACCCCCATCAGGACGCGGATTAGTCGTCAAAGTTTCTATTGCTGGAAGAACCTTTGCGATTACTTGTTTGGGAAGTTTCCTGAATTCTTTCGCGGCCGAGCCCTTCCATTCGATGTTAAAAGAGGCCATCGGCTTTCAAGGATGCGATCAAATCCGTGTGTGACGTAGTATCATCGTTCCGCCGTTCTACAACGGCCGCAAGGTCCGAGAGATCCTCAAGAAGCTCGTTGTACGCATCCATGGGGAGAATGATGGCGGTTTTATTCCCCTGACCGTCAGTGATGTATTGTTGTTCATTCGCAGTAATGTTCATCACGTTCTCCTTTCAATAGAAATTATAGCTATTTATTGAGAAACACTCAATAGTAAAACCTCGATACTAAAATCAACAGTATACCCTGTATTCCTCTGATAATTGAACAATTGATCAATTTTTATGACTTGATTTTATGTATATATGAATCAAGAACTCCTATTAAGGCTAGGACGAGAGGCTGGCCCGGGTAACCATCTCCAAAGTTAACCTTGCCCGCCCCTCTTGCGGCGGAAGGGATGCCTCCCTGGGAAGCGCGGGTGGGTGAGAACAACGCAGCGAAGGGAATTGAAGTACTCTCTGCTCTGACCGGAGCTGCGTTGTTCATACCCAGGCCCCGCGAACCTGACGACTCATCCCTTCCGCCGCAATGAAGCGGAGCCGCTCACCTCAACGCATTCCCCAAAAAAGGCAGCGCCTCTTTCTCTATCATGGCATTCGTCAGCGTATGCCCCTCGGGAAACTCAATGTAATGGACCGGGAACCCCGCGTCCGTGAGCGCTTGCGTATACGCCTTACACCCACGATAGATCCACCCATAACCATCACGAGGAGACGCTGCGATCCCGATGGCTGAGAGTTTTTCAGGCTTTTCCGTGTATGCGCGTATCTTGCCTTCAAAATCCCCGAATCCCGAGAGCCAGAGTTTTTGAATCTCCTTATCCTGCTGACTCGATTCCATTCGCGGGACGCGGGCGTATGGCTTGGGCTTGCTCTGGTCAGGAGCGAAGACGGCCCCGTATGCGGTCAGGAACCGGCTGTCCCAGGAGCCCAGGGCTATCTGCAGTTCAGAATCGATGAGGGTGCCCGGAGCCACGGCGAAAACGGCCTCGTAACGGTCAGGATGTCGCATGGCGAGGTTGAGCGCCGCGTAACCGCCCATGGAGAAGCCGAGGAGGGCGCGCCCTTTTCTCTCAGTGATGGTGCGGTAGGCATTGTCCACGGCGGAGGTAACCTCGGAGACGGTAAAGGTTTCCCAGCCGCCCGTGACGGGAGAATCCGAATAGAAGCTCCCGCCCAAGGAATTCCGTCCCGGTACCTCCACGAGGATGGCGGGAGGCATGGCCCCGCTCGCTATCGCCCTATCGAAGAGAGCGGAGCCGGTCCTCACGACGATGGGCGACTCGTCGTAGCCATGGAGGAAGTAAATAACCGGAAACCGCGCCTTCCTCGCCTTCGCATACGCGGCCGGAAGGTAGACGTACAACTCCGCCGACCCCGGATCCCCGAGAAGATTAGCGGCGAGCGAAGGCGATTCCACCTTTAGCGTCTCTATCCGCGATTTCCCCTTCCCGACGCACGAGACCGAGGCTAATGAAATCAAGAGTATCAATACGATACCAACAAACCGCCCGATTATCTTCCCCAACTTATTCATGAATGTGCCTCCAATCACCCTGATGATACGGTGCGCACGGGCTAATCCGCAAGGGAAGAATAATAGTATTTAGGGTAGGATAAATATCTTGAAGCAGCTTTAAATATCTATCCGATAAACGACCGGGAAGGATAATCTCATGGAAACTAAAGTGACTTGCAGGTAGGCAATCAGAATGATATACTTGTATAGCAAGGAGTCGACTATGATTGCAGTGAGACTACCGCAAGATCTAGAGAATAGGCTTGAACGACTCGCAAAACGTACCGGGCGAACGAAGACGTTCTATGTACGGGAAGCGATCACCGAACACCTCGAGGATTTAGAGGATATGTTCCTCGCTGAAAAGGAACTAGATAAGATTCAAAAAGGCGCTCGAACATACAGCATCGATGAGGTGAGGACTGAGCTTGGCCTGGAAGATTGAAATATCGGAAGGGGCTAAGAAGAGCCTCTCGAAGTTGGAAAAATCAGTTGCCGTACGAATTCTCAATTTCCTATATGAAAGGATATCGTCCTCGCAAGATCCGCGAGCAATCGGTAAAGTCCTCAAGGGTTCAAAGCTCGGCGAATTCTGGAAATACCGCGTAGGTGACTGGCGAATCATCTGTAGCATCCAAGATAAGCTCATTACGGTGTACGTACTAAAAATCGGAAACCGCAGAGAAATCTACCGCTAAAAAGCATACAGCCCTTCCAAAAAAGAGTGGGGGAAGGCCGAGATCACCGGGGGCGCTCCGGTACGCTCCTGGCCGGGCTCTCTGAGACCGGCCTTCCTGGAAACATATGCGCCCCCGGAAGCTCGGCCGTGGGGGAGCCGCGAGTAACCCGTGCAAAGGGGAGCCGCTTAAGCTCCTATTAAGACGGAAGGGATGCCTGCCCCTGGGAAGCGCGGGTGGGTAGGAAGAACGCGACGGAGGGAATTGCAGTACTCTGCACTCTGACCGAAGTCGCGTTCTTCCTACCCAGGCCCCGCGTCCAGACAGTAGACATCCCTTCCGTCGTAATGAGACTCAGGCGCTCCCCCCTCATCCTTAGGGGTGACCCCCCATTCACCCTAAAAAAGCATGCGATTCACACTCCGGCGCGATTGCAGCTGACAGAAGCGCGGCCTTAGGGTCTCAGGAGCAATCCGCGAAGGAGATCCGCATGACCGATAGAAAACGAATCGCGCTGGACATCACCATCCTGGCGGCGTCGGCCCTGGTCACCCTGGGCTGTTTCTTCCTTATCCCCGGGCTCCGCATAGACAGTTCCACGAACATCTTCATGCCGGGGAACGCGGAAGTGGTGAAGATCAACGAGCGGATCGAGGCGGAGTTCGGCTCCATAGACTCGATCATCGTGGGCGTGAAGGTGAAGTTCGGCTCGGTGCTGGAGGAGGAGAACCTCGAGCTCGTGCGGTCGCTAACGGAGCAGGCGGGGGCCCTGAAGGGCGTGGGACGCGCGATGTCGATCGTGAACGCGGACTACATCAAGAACGGGCCTACGGGCATGGAAGTGGTTCCGCTCCTCACGGGTTCCTCCGCGGAGGACCGCGCGAGCTTCAGGGCTCGGCTCACGGACTGGCAGGACATGTACCTGGGGACGATCATCTCCAAGGACGAGAAGCTCGCGGCGATCGTGGTACAGCCGGAGAAGGGCTCGTCTCTGGATGACCATGAGCGGATCTATTCAGAGCTGAAGGCGCTGACTACGGGCCTGAAGGCGCCGAACGCGAGTTTCCCGATCGCGGGACTCCCGGTCATTAAGCGTGAGATCAACGCGAGCATACTCAAGGACCTCGTGTTCCTCCTGCCGATAGCGGCCTTCATCATCCTCATCATTCTTTTCTTCTCCTTCAAGCGGGCGTCGGGTGTGATCATGCCCCTCATCGCCCTCGTCATGTCCGTGGGATTGATAATCGGAGTGATCGCGCTCTTCGACCTCACTATAACGCTCGCTAGCATGCTCGTCCCGGTGATCCTCCTAGTGGTGGGAAGCGCGTACTCGGTCCACGTGATGAGCCATTTCTACGACGATATGGCGGCGCTGAAGGGATTCGTCCCGTTCTCGAGGATCCGTGATCTCACGAGCGGCGTCCTCAAGAAGGTATGGATCCCGGTCCTCCTCGCGGGGCTCACGACGGCGGCTGGCTTCATCTCCAACCTCACTTGTCCGCTCGGGCCTTTCAAAGTCTTCGGGGTGTTGAGCGCGATCGGGGTGGCGTTCTCGCAGATCACCTCGCTCATCATCATCCCGACCCTCCTCAGGCTGAAGTACCGGAAGGGCGTGGACGCGGAAACACTGAAACGGCGAAAAAAGAATGGCGAGGGGAAGGTCTGGTCGATCTTCGGCGTCTTCGAGCGCTTCGTGCGGAATGGGCGCGTTCCGGTGATCGGGATCAGCGCGGCCCTGGTGGCCACGACGATCCTCCTAGTGCCCAGGATCGGAGCGGGCACGGACATGATCAAGTTCTTCCATTCGTCGAGCGACGTGGTGAAGGGCGCGGAAGCGTTCAACGAGGAGCTCGGGGGGAGCGCCATTCTGACCGTGATGATCGCGGCGCCCGAAAAATCAGGCGTTCTAGACCCGAATTTCCTTTCTCGGCTCGATGATTTCTCGTCCTGGCTCTCGCGGAATGGGGAAGTGGGACACGTCCAGACCCTCGTGCCGTCCATTAAGCGGATCAACAAGATCATGAACGCGGAGACGATTCCTTACGCGAAGCGCGAAGAAGCCGAGGACACGGTCTTTGATCTCTTTTCGTCGATCGAGGGTGGATCTGACATCGTTTCAACGGGCGGTTTTGGCGAAAATGGGAAGGCGGAGCCTGAGAAGGCCGCTCTATCGAAAGGCCTCACGGAGGAGCGATTCTCTTCAATCGTCGCACAGGCGATGCTGGACGCGGGGCCGGGGGCGGACGCGGACGCAATCCTCCATAAAGTGCTCGCGGCGGGGAATTACGGCGGGGAGAGCTTCAACGAGATACCCCTCGAGCCCGCCAAGTACGGAAAAGAATCGAAGGCGGAACTCCGGGACCTTATCTCCCAATACCTCGTCCTCTATTCCGGCAACCTGGACATGATGATCAACGACCCCTTGGAGCCGGACAAGACCCTGGTGACGATCCAGCTCCGCGACCAGGGACGGCCCGCGGTCTCCGGCCTCAAAAAGGACATCGAAGAATACTGGGGGCACTACCTCGAGGAGGGCTGGAAGGCGGAGATCGGGGGAGGGGCGGCGATCGGGCTCGCGCTCTCGGACCTCGTCATAGAATCCCAGATTTACTCGCTCATCGCGGCCCTCCTCATCGTCTGGGCCCTGGTGGCGATCATGATGAAATCGCCGATCGGCGGGCTCTTCGGGATGATCCCGGTGGCCTTCGCGCTCATCGGCATCTTCCTCTCGATGGTGATCTTCAAGATCAACCTGGACATCATCACCTCCCTCCTGGGATCGCTCGCGATCGGGATCGGGGTGGACTACGCGATCCATTTCATCGATGCGTATAAACGCGCTCTGCGGGAGGGGAAGGAGAATGTCCTCTCCGAGGTGTACAAGACGACGGGAAAGGCGATCTTCATCAACGTGGCGTCAGTGGGCTTCGGCTTCGTGAGCCTCGTCGTGTCGCGCTTCGTGCCTATCCAGCAGATGGGGCTCCTCTTCTTCTCGTCAATGATCTGCGCGGGACTTTCCAGTCTCACGATCCTTCCGGCGGCGCTCCATCACCTGAAGCCCGCTTTCCTGTATAAGAACTCGAACACAATGCGCAAGGAGGAGCGAACGGCGTGAAAAGGATTATAACGATCAGTGCCGCGGCGATGTTCGCGGCGGCGATGGCGGCCCAGACGGGTCCGTCCATCATGAAAGGCGTCATGGACGCGCAGGCATCCTCTTCGAGCGCGATGGAGATCTCCATGACCCTCCTGGACGCGAAGGGCGAGGGCGGGACGCGGAAGATCCAAACGCTCACCAGCGAGAAGGATGGCCTTACAAAAACTATCACGGTGTTCCTGAGCCCGGCGAGCGTGAAGAACACGCGCTTTCTCACCGTTGAAAACCAGGGGAGGGACGATGACCAGTGGATTTACCTCCCCGCGCTCGGGAAGGTAAAGCGGATTTCGGCCGCGGAGCGGGGCGGCTCTTTCATGGGATCGGACTTCTCATATTCGGACATGAACTCGATCAGCATGTCCGTGGACGAAGCGGAGCACGTCCTCCTCCGTGAGGAAAAGGTGGCCGACGCCGACTGCTACGTGGTGGAATCCGTTCCAAAGCAGTCGGGAGACTACGGGAAGAGCGTCGTATGGGTGGACAAGGCGAAGTCCGTAGTCATGAAGGTGGAATTCTACGCCAAGGATAAGGCTACGGTCCTCAAGCGGCTCGAGGCCGCGAGCGTTGAAAAGATCCAGGGGCATTGGCTCGCGCGGAAGATGACCATGACCACGGTCGCCACCGAGCACAAGACCATGATCGAGATCATCCAGGCGAAATTCGACATGCAAGTGAATCCGGGATATTTCACGGTCTATTTCCTTGAGACGGGGAGGATGAAATGAAGAAGACCTTTGCGATAACGGCCGCGGCCCTGTTCCTGTGCGCGATGTCCTGGGCCCAGGATGGGCTCGGGGACATATTCGGCGATACGAGCGCGGAGGAAGGAAGCGAGACGCTGAAGCCCGCCTTCGAGTTCGGCGGAGAGGCGGGCGTGGAGCTCCAGTATTATATGGATGAAGGGACGGAGAGCGCGGTGGACCCCGCCGTCACCACCGATCTCACGTTGACCGTCACGGAGAAGAAGGCGGAGGCGAAAGTCGTTTTCTCGGTAATGGAGGACTTCCGCGGGAAGATCCTCACCTTCGACGACATCCTCGACACGGCGAGCCTTCGCTTCTTCCTTCCGATCGGCTACCTCGAGGCGGGGCTCCTCAAGGAGGAGTGGGGCAAGGGCGACGGTATCCACGCAGTAGACCCCCTTAACCCCTTGGATCAAAGCTCCGGAGTGAAGGACGACCTGGATTCCATGAAGACGGCCGTCCCGATGGCGAAGTTCCGTTGGTCCATGACGGATAAGAGCTCGCTCGAAGTCGTCTACGTCCCCTTCTTCACGCCCATGTCCTTCGCGGCTGACGGGCGCTGGGCCGTGGCCGATTATTCGATGCTGCCCCCGCTTCAGCCCGCGCCAGATACGCATACCCTCGAGAACTTCCAGGCGGGCGCGCGCCTCACGGCTTCCATAGGTGCCTTCGACCTGGGCGCCTCCTACTACTATGGCTACTACGCTCAGCCGGGCCTCCGTATTTTCATGACGACGGACATCGTCTATACCCGGGCTCAACTCATCGCGGCCGAGGCCGCCGCCGCCATCGGGCCCTTCACCGTCATGGCCGAGGGCGGCTACTGGATCAGCGAGGACGGGGAGGGCGCTGACGCGGCCTTGTACAACAGCAAGGTCGTCTACCTCGCGGGGATCGACTGTACCGTCCCGGGCACGGAGCTTTTCCTGAGCGTTCAGCTGAACGGCTCGTGGATCCAGGATTTCAGCGACGCGAATCCCCTGGACGTGGACTTCATGCAGGCCCCCGACGGGAAGGCCTTCTCGAACGCGATTGTCGCGGCGGCGGATTGGCCTTTCCTCAAGGAGAAGCTCCGCCTGAGGCTCGCAGGGACCTACGCGATCGAGGCGAAGGGCTACGCGCTCCTCCCCTCGTTCTCCTGGAATATGACGGATAACCTCGAGCTCGTTTTCAAGGCAAAGATCTTCGGCGGCGAGGACGTCGCGGGCAGCGTCTATCGTCTCTGGGACGAAAACGACTCGATCGGGATATCGCTCAAGTACTTGTTCTAGGAATTCAGGCAGGCTCCCAGCCTTGCTCGCGAAGGAGGGCGCGCGTATACTATGGACGTATACTGGATAAAGGCCTTCTGGAACCGGCAAGGGGGAGCCTCGTTGTTCATCATCAGCGATATTCTGCTCTACGTCTCGACGGCCCTCGTGCTCTCCATCATGGCCCTCTGCATCCTCCTCCAGGTCCGCGCCCGAGACAAGTATTCGGCCAGCTTCCTCAGCATACTCGTCCCGATCGCGCTCCAGATGGGCCTCAACATGGTCATGACCTACGTCAACCGGGTCTACAGCCCGGTAGAGCTCGAAAGCCGGGCGTATTCCGTCGTTTGCCTCTTCAACACGGTCCTCTCCATCACGCTGACGACGATCATGCTTTACGGACTCAGCCGATATCTCATCGGGCTCCTCCCCGAGGAGCAGGAGCGCAAGAATACGGGATACCGGATCGTGAACGTCATCGTGCCGGTCTTCCTCTTCTTGAGCCTCTTCGCCGTGTTCGCGGCGAGCAAGGGCGATTGGATCACGGCGATGGAACTCACCCTGGGCTACCATTTCCTCTGCGGAAGCGTGCTGATGTCCGCTCACGGGATAGCGGCGCTCTTCTATATCAAGAAGGCCAGCACGCATGAGGAAGAAAGCCTCCTCAAGGGCATCGCCTTCACCTTCATCCCTCTCATAATCACCTTTCCCCTCGATCTCCTCTTTTTCAGGCTGTTCTCCTTCAAGCTCGCCTATCTCTGTTTCTCCCTCCTCGTGGTTTACCTCTATTTCTTCATCAGCAAGAATTATTTCAAGGTCTACGATCCGCCTGCGGACGCGGAGCGGAGCGCGAAGGCCCTTCTCAAGGGGAAAGAGCTCTCCGCGCGCGAGATCGAAATCGCTCTCCTCGTGATCGGCGGGCACACCAACTCCGACATCGGCTCCAAGCTCTTCATATCCGTGAATACCGTGAAGACCCACATCAAGAGCTGTTACAAGAAGCTCGGCGTCAATACCCGCGTCCAGCTCCTCCGCTTCGTACGCGAGGAGGCCGACTCCCGCATGAAGAGCGTCTCGGAAACCGGGACGATACCGAAGACGAAGCCGGGCCCGAAGGAAAATTGATTCTCGCGCGTCCCGATGCTATACTGCCGCCTGAAAGGACGAGACGTGCCGAAAGACATCCACACACTCAAGGATTACCTCGAACTCGACGCGGCGAGGCTCGCTGATACCGTTTTCCATTGCCCTGAATGCGGTCGGGACCATCTCATACCCATCAAGCGGATCTTAGCGGGGGAGGGGCTCGCCCTGCGTTTGCCCGAGATAGCCGAAGAGGCCCTGGGGCGGAAGCCGCGGAAGACAGCGCTCATCTACGACAGGGTGATAGAGAGTATCGTGCTGGACGCGCTCGCTCCCGTCGCGCAAACCATGAATTTCTTGAATACCCCGCTCGGTGACGGAAAGGGTCATCTAGATTCCACGGACGAACTCGGGGACCTCGTAGCGAAGACGCTTCCGGGCGACGTGGACTTCCTCGTCGGCGCGGGGTCGGGCGTGATCGCCGACCTCGCCAAGTGGATCGCGACTAAACGGAAGATCCCCTTCGCGCTCTACGCGACGGCTTCGTCAATGAACGCGCACGCCTCCATCACGGCCACCATGACCTCTGGCGGCGTGAAGACGAGCGCTTGGCTCGACCCCGCTCGCGCGGTCCTCTTCGACATCAACATCATAAAGGATGCGCCGCGCCAAATGCGCCTCGCGGGCCTGGGCGATCTCGCGGCCCGCGCCATCTGCAACGCTGATTGGAAGCTGGGAGAGCTGATCCGCGGAACCCGCTTCTGTCCTGTCCCGTATCGCATGACCCAGGCCGGCGAGGACGCCTATTTCCCCATGGCTTCCGGAATCGGGAAGGGAGAACCCCGGGCGACGCGGGTCCTCTCGGAGTCGACCCTGGTTTCCGCGCTGTCCATGACCATGATGGCGGGCGATACCTCGCCGTCCTCAGGATGCGAGCACGCCTTCTCGCATTACTGGGACCTCCAGACTGAGATCGAGGGCGCGGAGAAGAACCTTCACGGGATACAGGTGGGATTGGGTACCCTGCTGTCCCTGTCGCTCTGGGAACGGATGAGGAACCTGGATCCCCGGAAGATCGACGTCGACGGACTCGCCGCGCGGAGGATTCCGAAGGAGCGGCTCGGCGAAGAGAATGCAGCGAAGTTCGGCAACAAGGCGCCTCTCTTCGATAAAGCGATCGCGTCCAAATGGATCCCCGACGGGGATTTTCCCGGGCATCTCCGCCGCGTCGTGGACGGATGGGACGCGATGTGGGTCGCGATCGGCCCCTACGTCGGCGAGACCCACCGCGTGAGGAAGGCCCTCGAGGACGCGGGCTTCGACCTGTCCCTCAAGGCCATTAAGCGCACGAGGCGGCAGGCGCTCGACGCCCTCGTCTACGGCGCCCGGTATCGCGCGCGCTACACCATGCTCGACCTCGCGGGCGACCTCGGACTTCTTCCGGGGGCCGCTGAGGAAATCCTTGACGGAGCGGGCATCGCGTGAGCGGTCGCGACCTCGTCATCGGCCTGGACTGCGGGACGAGCTCGGCTAAGGCCCTCGCCCTGGACGGAGAGGGCGGGACGCTCGGAGCGGGAAGGGCGCCCATCGCGCTCTCGAACCCCGGTCCCGCGCGCTACGAGCAGGACGCCGAGGACTGGTGGCGCGCCTCCGCTTCTTCGATCAGGGAGGCCGCGAGGTCGGCGGGACCGGATCGCATCCGGGCGATTTCGATCTCGGTGCAGCGGGAGAGCTTCGTGCCCGTGGACGCGGCAGGAAGGCCCCTGAGGCCGGCTCTTCTCTGGATGGACGGAAGGGCGGGGGGGCAGATACCGGGGCTCGAGAAGAAGATTGCTCAAGACGACTTCAGGGCCGTGACGGGCAAGGCCCTCTCGGGGAATTTGAGCCTCTGCAAGATACTCTGGCTTCTTAAGAACGAACCTGTTCTCATGGAAAGGGCCGCGCTCTTCCTCGACGTCCACGCGTATCTCGCGCAGCGCATGACGGGGAGGCCGGCTGCAAGCTGGGGAAGCGCAGACCCCACCGGCCTGTTCGATATGAGGAAAGGGTCCTGGTCCGCGCGCCTCGCGGGGATGATCGGCCTCGGAATGGAACGACTCCCCGAGGCGCTCCCGTCCGGCGCGGTCATCGGCGAGCTCTCCGCCGATGCGGCGGAGGCCTGCGGGCTCCCGCGCGGCGTCATCCTCATCTCCGGGCTCGGCGACGGGCAGGCGGCGGGGCTCGGCTCGGGAATCATCGGGCCGGGGGAGTCCTATCTCAGCCTCGGGACGTCTATCGTGACGGGGAGCCACTCTTCGACCTTCATCGCTGACAAGGCGTTCAGGACTTCATATGGCGGCCTCTCCGGATCGTATTTCATGGAGACGGTCATACTCGCGGGCGCGCAGAGCCTCTCCTGGTTCATGAACGCGCTCGGCGGCGGCGTCGACGAGGCGCAGCTCGCGGAGGAGGCCGCAGAGATCGAGCCCGGCTCCGACGGGATGCTTTTTCTGCCGTACCTGAACGCCGCCATGAATCCCTACTGGGACGCGGGCGCATCCGCGGTCTTCGCGGGACTTTCGAGCGGCCACGGCCGGGCGCATGCGTACCGCGCCGTACTCGAGGGGATCGCGCAGGAGCTCAGGCTCCACACGGACGGGGTCGAGGAAGCCCTCTCGCTCAGGACGGGTGAGCGACGGAGCATCGAGCGCTACGTGGTGGCGGGCGGCGGAGCGGCGCACGGGCTCTGGTCGAGGATCATCGCGGACGCGACGGGGCGGAAGATCGTCCGATCGAGAACGGAGGAGGCGGCGGCGCTGGGCGCGGGTATTCTCGCGGCCGGGGCCTCGGGCCTCCATGGCGGGATAGAGGAGGCCGCCCGTGCCATGGCGGGCCGCGAGACCGAGGAGATCCTCCCCGATCCGGACGCGCACGCGGCGTACGATCGCTATTACCGCGAGACCTATCTCCGCCTTTATCCCGCCCTCCGCGGCACGCTCGCGCGGCTCAGCGCCCTCGCTTCCAGGAGTACCTGAGCGAGAGGACGCCCGCATCGTCGCGGGCGGCCTTGAGTTCGCCTAAGTCCCCCGGGAGGCGGAAACCGATCGATGCGCTGGCCGAGAGGGCTTCGGTCCCGTTTTCCGAAGCCACCCCCGCCCGCGCGCTGAGGAGGATCCATCCGATCTCTGCGTCGATGCCCGCCTTGAACGCGCGCTCAAGGTCGAGGGGATACAGGGAACCGGGCAGGAGGAGATGGGCGCCCTCCGCTCCTGGCCCGGTTTCCGGAAACGAGATGTCTGCTTCCGTGATCACATCGATCGAGAAGTTCATTCCCGTGAGCCCTAATGCGATATCCGCTTCCGTTCCGCTCTCGGCTTCCATCGATCCGTTCAAGAGCCAGGTGACGCGACGATCGAGCGCGAACCTCGCGCGGAGTCTCAGCTTGTTTTTTTTCGATTTAAGGAGCGCTCGGTCGAACGTCGCGGAAGCGCCATACTCCGTGCGCGCGGGCGCGGCCGTCCGTGATGCTTCTAAAGAGGAGAGTGCATACGCGGCGCGGCCCTCGGCGCGGAAAGCCGAGAGGTCGACGCGGAAGGATCGGCCAGGCTTCAGCGCGGCGCGAGCTCCCCATGCCTCTCGTATGCCCGCTTCAGTCCATTCGCTTGAGCCGCTCGGCTGGCCATCTTCATCGGGAAAGAAGGGATCGGCGTTCGGTTCCGCATGCCCGAGGAGGCGACGGTACGCGACCTCGAGTTCGAGGCGGTCGAGATGGAGCGCGAGTCCGCCATGGAGCGCCAGCGCGGGGTCGAAGCGATCGGGAAAGGCGGCGTCGAGCCTCAACCCTCCGCGCCACCAATTGCGGGCGATGCGGGCGCCGAAGCCGCAGCGCGCGATGGAATCGCCTGAGAGGAGACGACTCCGTCCAGGATCGAGCCAGGACTCCGCGTCGCGCCCGTCCACCGCGTTTGCGAGGAAGGACGCGTCCGCTTCGACCGCGCCCGTTCCGTCCGAGAATGGGCCGGAAATCGTGAGCCCGAAGGCGAGGGGCGCGGGATGCGCGGTACCGAGGAAGACGGCCCAGGCCTCGCGGCTATCGGCGAGTGTGGAGCAGAGGGCGCCCGTGCGGAGGCCGATGTCCGGGAAGGGTATCGATGATTCGGACGATTCCGGACCGAAGGTCCACGGAAAGGACGCGTCGGGATGGAATGAAGTCGATGGCGTCTCGAGGACCGCGAAAGGGGAAGCAGAGAACGGATCGAGAAGGCGGGAAACGGCTTGCGGCGTTTCGAGGGAACCGAAGGCCGCGTAGGGGCAGAGGATAGCGGCGCCGAACTTCTTCTCGGAATCGGACGAAACGTCGAACCTCAGGGCCGCGCTGAGCCAGCGGAAATCGCACGATGCCTCAACCGCCAGCGCGAGGGGGTCGTCAGGATCGAATC
>CAZIEI010000054.1:0-13276 GCA_964538705.1 uncultured Spirochaetales bacterium
CCCGCGAGCCCATCTCCCTGGAGACCCCCATCGGCGAGGAAGAGGATTCCCTCCTCGGGGACTTCATCGAGGACAAGGACGTGGAGAATCCCTCCAGCCAGACCGCCTTCAAGCTCCTCCAGGAGCAGCTCCGCGGCGTCCTCTCGACCCTCCCGCCGCGCGAGCAGGAGGTCTTGCGTATGCGCTTCGGCCTGGACGACGGCTACTCGCTCACCCTCGAGGAGGTGGGCCTCTACTTCAACGTCACCCGCGAGCGCATCCGGCAGATCGAGGCCAAGGCGCTCCGCCGGCTCAGGCACCCCAAGCGCTCCCGCCGCCTCAAGGACTACCTGGACCATTGAATTTTCCCCGGGATTCGGCTTTAATGGCCATTCGATCCGTATTCACGGCGAGCGGGGCGCCCCCGGGCGCCCCGCGACGCCATCCATCCGCGTTTCAAGGGGTCTACGTATGATGATGGACGAGGTCCTCACCAAGCTCAGGTCGCTCCAGGGCGTCCTCTCTCGCAAAATCGACATCGAGAAGGAGCTCCAGGAAATCCCGAAGGGCCTGGCCACCCAGGAGGAGCTCCTTTCCCGGCTCGGGAAGGCCTTCAACGAGAAGAACCAGGAGCACGAGGGGGCTCTCGCCCGGATTCGTGACCTCAAGGCCCGGCTCTTCGAGGCCGAGAACGCGCGGGAGCATGCCGAGAAGCAGATGGACGGCATCTCCACCCAACGCGAGTACGAGGCCCTGGACAAGGAAATCCGCGACGCCTCCGAGCGCGAGCAACAGGTCCGGAAGGACCTCGGGCGCGAGGAGAAGACCGTCCAGGAGATCGAGGAGTCGCTCGGCCGCGACCGCGAGATGATCGCCCAGATCGAGGCCGAGGTTGCCGAGAAACGCCGCTTCATCGAGACCAAGAGCGCCGAGAAGCGGTCCGAGATGGATTCCCTAGCCGAGGAGGAGAAGGCCATCGTGCCCGGCCTCGACGGCGAGATCATCTTCAAGTTCGAGCGCATCATCCGGAGCAAGCAGGGACTGGGTATCGTCGCCGTCAAGAACGGCGTCTGCTCGGGCTGCCACATGATTCTCCCCGCCCAGTTCGTGAACGAGGTGAGGGAGGGCTCCGGTATCAATTTCTGTCCCTACTGCTCGCGCATCCTCTTCTTCCAGGAGTCCGATGAGGGCGAGGACGTCTACGAGGCCGACATCGAGTCCGGCGGCCTCTCCGACCTCGACGACTTCGAGGACGAGGACGAAGGCGAGGACGAGGACGAGGACGAAGGGGAGAGGGAGTCCATCGGGGGCTTCGAGGAGGAATAGGTTCTCTCTGGCGGCGGATCGGGTCGTCGCGGGGCGGGCTTGCCCGTCCCGAGGAAAGTCCGGGCTCCGAAGGGCATGATGCCGGATAACGTCCGGGCGCTCCCGTCCGCAAGGGCGGGGCGACAGATAGCGCAACAGAAAGCAGACCGCCCGCGAAAGCGGGTAAGGGTGAAACGGCGAGGTAAGAGCTCACCGCGCGTCCGGCGACGGACGCGGCGTGGCAAGCCTCATCAGGAGCAAGGCCGAGCAGCGGGGGGCGCCCTCCCGGGCCGCCCATGGGCGGCCCGACCGCGGGTTGGCCGCGCCGAGCCGCGGCGGCGACGCCGCGGCCCAGATGGATGACGACCGTCCGCGAAAGCGGATACAGAACCCGGCTTACAGATCCGCCGCCTTTTTTCTTTCTTTCGGTTTCAATTGACTGCATTCCGTAAAAATGGTACATCCTTCCCAAGGCCATGAGCTCACTCCGCTTCCATGATCATCCCCGTCGCGGCGCGTTCCGTCCGCGTTCGCTCCTCGTTCCGCTGCTCTTGGTGTCCCTCGTGCTCCTCGTCGGCGCGGCCGTACTGGTGGCGGCTCTCGCGGCGAGGGCGTCCGGCGGGGATTCTCCCATGCGGGCCAAGCGCCTCATCACCGCTCAATGGAAGGAGCGCTCCTACGCGGAGGTCCTCGCGTCCTGCACGGCCCGCCTCGAGCGTTCCCCGCTCGACCCCTTCTACCTGACCTTCGGCGGCTTCGCCGCCTTCTACCTGGGATCCGCCCAGGCCTCCGACGAGGCGAGCATCGGGTACCTTCGCCAGTCCGTCGCCCTCCTCAGGAAGGCCCTCGTGCTCAAGCGCCCCCGGTATCCGGGCGAGATCCGTTACATCCTCGGGAAAGCCTATTTCCTCCTCGGGTACTACTACCTCGATGCCTCAGCGCGATTCCTCGAGGAATCCAAGGAATTCGGGTATGAAGCCGAGGATGTGGACGAATACCTCGCCATGGCGTATTATCACCTCGGCATGACCGACAAGGCCGTGGCCGTTTTCGAGGAGGCCCTGCGGCGCTCTCCGACGGACGCCCTCTACGTCACGGCCGCCATGGCGATGATGCGGGCCGGCAGGAACGACAAGGCCGCCGAATACCTCACCGAGGCGATCGACATGACGTCGGACGTCGCGGTGGAGCAGCAGGCCCGCTTCCTCCTCTCCGAGATGCGTATCGCGGAGAAGCGTTTCCTCGACGCCGAGGAGCAGCTCTCCATCGTCCTTTCCGAGGATTCCGAATCGGCCGAGGCGCTCTACAGGCTCGGCCTCCTGTACGAGGCCATGGGCGACCAGGCCAAAGCGCGCTCCCAGTGGAGGAAGGCCATCAAGGCCGATCCGGGCCACCAGGGCGCTCGCCTCAAACTGAATTGACGCGAAGCTTAGGCTTCTTGGAGGAAACGAGATGGGTCTCGACGGCATCTTCAACGCGTTCTCGCTGGACATAGGCATAGACCTCGGCACCTGCAACACCCTCATCTACGTCCGCAACCGCGGGATCGTGGTGAACGAACCCTCCGTAGTGGCGGTCGAGCGGGGAACGAAGCGCGTCGTGGCCGTGGGCACCGAGGCCAAGCGTATGCTCTGGAAGACCCCCGGGGACATCGTCGCCATCCGCCCCCTCCGTGACGGCGTCATCGCCGATCTCGAAACTACCGAGAAGATGATCCGCTACTTCATCTACAAGGTCCTCCCGCGCAGGTGGCTCGTAAAGCCCCGCATGGTGATCGGCGTCCCCTCCTGCATCACCGAAGTCGAACGCCGCGCTGTCGAAGAGAGCGCCTACAAGGCGGGCGCCCGGGACGTCAAGGTCATCGAGGAGTCCCTGGCCGCCGCCATCGGCGCAGACATCCCCATTCACGAGCCCGCCGGGCACATGGTCTGCGACATCGGCGGTGGCACCACGGAGATCTCGGTCATCTCCCTCGGGGGCATGGTCGTGACGAATGCCATCCGCCTGGGCGGCGACGAATTCGACGAGGCCATCATCAAGCACGTCCGCAACGTCCACAACCTCATCATCGGTGAGCAGACCTCCGAGCGCCTCAAAATGGAGATCGGTAATGCGTCCCCGGACAAGACCATCGAGAAGGTCGAGATCAAGGGGACCGACGCCATCACCGGCCTCCCGAGGAGGCTCGAGATCGACTCCGTCGAGGTCAGGGAGGCCCTCCAGGATCCCATCAACCAGATCATCGACGAGATCAAGAAGACCCTCGGCCAGACCCCGCCCGAGCTCGCCGCCGACATCGTGGAGCGGGGAATCGTCATGACGGGCGGCGGATCCCTCCTCAAGGGCCTCCCGCGCCTCATCGCCAAGGAGACCGGCGTCCCGGTCATCCTCGCGGAGCGGCCGCTCGACTGCGTGGCGCTCGGCGCCGGGAAGTATTTCGAGCTCGCGAAGGGACCAGACCACGCGAGGTCGGTGTACGACAACCTGAACGCGTGAGCCGGTGAGGGGAATGGCCGCCCGGGGGAACCTGATCGCGAGGCACCGCAAGGTCGCCGTCCTCATCTTCCTCGTCGCCGCGAGCCTCGTCATGCTCCTGCTCTCAACCCGCAGCCTCACGGGCCTCCCCGAGCGCATCGGGCTCTCGATTTCCTACGTCTTCCAACGCGGTTTCGACGCCGTATCGGGGTTCTTCTCGGACACGGTGGCCTCCATCTCGGAGCTGAGGCGGCTCAAGGAGAACTATTCCGAGGCGATCGAGAAGCTCGAGCAGTACGAGAAGATCGAGCGCGGCCTCGCGGAGACCCAGGAGGAGAACCGCCGCCTCAAGGAGCAGCTCGGCTTCGCCGCGGACGCCTCCTACCGAAAGCTCGCCGCGCGCATAATCGCCAAGGACCCGTCGAACCTCCACACGACCATCGTCATAGACAAGGGCGTGAAGGACGGCATGCGCAAGAATCTGCCCGTCATCGCCTACCAGGGCGGCATGCAGGGGCTCGTGGGCAGGGTCACCGAGGTCGGCATGCGCTCCTCCATCGTGCTCCCGCTCACCGACTCCTCGAGCAACGTAGCGGCCAGGCTCGAGCGAGGACGCTTCGAGGGGCTCGCGACGGGGCAGGGCGATCCCGACAATCCCGTCATCCTCCGCTACGTCAAGAAGCTCGCGAAGGACGAGATCCAGTTCGGCGACCTCGTCGTGACGAGCGGGATGTGGCGCACCTACCCTCCGGGGGTGGCCATCGGCAGGATAGGGAAGGTCGTCGAGGCCGAGTACAAGACCTCAATCGAGTATGCGCTCGAGCCCGTGATCGACTTCTCCCGCCTCGAGTACGTCTTCGTGGTTTTCATGGACGGCGAGACGTCCGAATTCGGAGAACGCCCATGATAAGGAGCATCGCCTGGACGACCGCGCTCATGGCGCTCCTCGCGTACATGCAGTCCACCATCATGCAGCGCATCGCGGTCTTCGGCGTCGTGCCCGACGCGGCCCTCGTGGTCCTCGTCTTCTGCTCGATCAGGAACGGCAGCATGGAGGGGCAGGTATCGGGCTTCCTCTCCGGACTCGCCTTCGACCCCATTTCGGGCTCTCCCCTCGGATTCAACGTCCTCATCAGGACGGTCATCGGCCACCTATACGGCGTCTTCCACCAGAAGTTTTTCATCGACGCCTTCGTGGGTCCCTTCGTGCTCCTCTTCACCGCGACGCTGCTCAAGGCCGGTCTCGGCGCGCTCCTGGGCCTCGCCTTCCCGGGATCCATCGCGCTCCACGCGGCGATGGGGCGGAGCGTCCTCCTCGAGGCCCTCTACAACTCCCTCCTCGCCATCCCCCTCTTCCTCATCCTCGGCCTCTTGAAGGGCCTCTTCCTCACCGAGGGCCGGAAGCGGTGATACTGGACGGCGCCGCGTCCGGCGACGCGTCCGGCGACGCGTCCCGCTCGAGGATCAGGGCCCTCGAGGCCATCGTCGTCGCCATTTTCGCGCTCTTCGCGCTGAGGCTGTTCTATCTTCAGGTCGTGAGGGGAAAGGACTTCAAGCAGAAGGCGCTCTCCGGCACCCAGCGCGTCACGGTCATCCCCTCCCAGCGCGGCGAGATATACGATCGGCACAACAACGTCCCCCTCGTCATCAATTCCGACTCCTTCGCCGTGGACGTCATCCCCGCGGCCATCCCCGCGGACCGCCGCGAGACGGTCCTCGCCAAGCTCGCGTCCTTCCTGGACCTGAGCGTCGAGGAGCTCAAGGCCAAGACGCCGAAGGCCTACTACCATCCGATCGAGGTGAAGGACAATCTCTCCTACGAGAAGGTCGTCCGCATCGCCGAGCTTCAGGACGAATTCCCCGGCGTCGCCTGGAGAGAAAAGCCGATGAGGAACTACCTCGAGTCAGGCTCCATCTCCCACGTCATCGGCTACGTCGGCGACATCACCAAGGAGGAGCTCCAGGTCCGCTACAACCGCGGCTACAAAACGGGGGACATCATCGGCAAGCTCGGCGTGGAATCCCAGTACGACGAGCTCCTCAGGGGATCCGACGGCCGTGAGTACAAGACGGTCGACGTCCGCGGCAAACGCATCATCAACGCCGTCTCGAGCATTGAGAAGCCCGTCGCGGGCAAGAACCTCGTCCTCACCATCGACCGGAACATCCAGACACTCGCAGAGAAGGCTCTCGGCGAACGCGTGGGGGCCGTCGTCGTCCTCAAGCCGGCCTCCGGAGAAGTCCTCGCCATGGTCTCCTATCCCTATTATTCGCCCAACCTCTTCCAGTCCGAGGGGGGAGGGAAGGAGTTCAAGCGGCTCATCGAGGATACCAACATCCCCCTCCTCAACAGGGCCATCCAGTCGCGCTACCCTCCGGCCTCGACGTTCAAGATCGTCATGGACGCCGCCATACGGAACGAGAAGGCCGTGGATCCCGCGAAGAAGATCAACTGCGTCGGAGACATGACCTACGGCGACCGGCTCTTCCGCTGCCATATCCGCCGCCCGGGCCACGGATGGCTCGATCTCAGGAACGGCCTCACCCAGTCCTGTGACGTCTATTTCTGGACGGTCGCCAAGGACAACCTCGGCATCGAGACGATCGTCGAATACGCGAAGGACTTTTCACTGGCGTCCCCTACCGGCATCGACCTCCCCGGAGAGGTCTCCGGGTTCATCCCGACGCCCCAATGGAAGGAGCGGCGCTTCCACGAAAAATGGCTCGGCGGCGACACCCTCAACACCGCTATCGGTCAAGGCTACGTCCTCGTGACCCCCATCGAGATCGCCAACATGGTTGCCCTCGTCGTCAACGGAGGAACGGCATATAAGCCGCGCATCCTCAAGGAAGTGCGCGATCCCGTCTCCGGAGCCCTCATTTCAACCACGGAGCGCGAAATCCTCGCAAAATCCCGCGTCGCCCCCGAGGTGTTCGCGGATCTCCGGGCCGACATGCGGAGCGTCGTCCAGCGCGGCACCACGAGCTCCTTCCTGGACCTCAAGGTCGTCCAGGTGGCGGGCAAGACGGGCACGGGCGAGGTGGGATCGCAGGATAGGTGGCACTCCTGGTTCGCCGCCTACGCCCCCTACGACTTCAAGTCGCCCGAGGAGGCCATCGTCGTATGCGTCCTCGTGGAGGCCGTGAATCCCTGGGAGTGGTGGGCCCCGTTCGCGACGGCCATCATCTACCAGGGCATTTTCGGCAACATGACCTACGACGAGGCCGTAGTCAAGCTCGGCCTCGCGGGCAGGGCGGCGCCGCACAGGGAGCGCATGGAATGATCAGCGAGAAGCCGCAGTCCAAGGTCGATTTCGACATCGCCCTTTTCGGATGCACGCTCGGCCTCATGCTCATCGGGATCCTCTTCATCTTCTCCTCGGGCATGTCCGTGGACGGCGTGCTCGTATCCAAGGAATTCGCCAAGCAGATCGTATGGGCCACGCTCGGCGCCGGTCTCCTCGTCCTTTTCTCGCTCATCGACTACGCCCGCCTCAGGGATTACTCGTTCTACGTCTACATCTTCTTCATTATCGTCCTCCTCTACACGCGGTTCCTCGGCCGCGTGGTGAACGGCGCCCGTTCCTGGATCGGGATCGGGGACGTGGGCATCCAGCCGAGCGAGTTCATGAAGATCGCCACCATCCTCTTCCTCGCCCGGTACCTCGACGATTCCCGGCGCTCCGCCAAGCCGCTCACGCGCTTCCTCATCGCCATGGGGATCGCCTTCCTTCCCATGGGCCTCATCCTCATCCAGCCGGACTTCGGGACGTCCCTCGTCTTCATCCCGATCCTCCTCTCGATGTGCCTGGTCGGAGGCATAAGGCTCCATTACATCCTCTACCTCCTCGCGACGGGATCGATAGCCATAGGCCTCGTCCTGGCCCCGCTCATAAAGCAGTACTCGTCGGGGGCGGCCGGACTGGAAATGACTTCGATCATGGATCCCCGCGTCTCCCTGTTGTTCCTGGCCGCCTGCGCGCTCATACTCGGCCTGGCCGTGGCCGGCTACCTCATTTTCAAGAAACGCTACTACTACTGGATCGCCTACGCGTCGTCGAGCCTCTTCCTCGGCGTCGGCGGCTCCCTCATAGGCTCCAGGGTCCTGAAGCCGTACCAGATGGCCCGGCTCATCGTCTTCGTGGATCCCTACATCGACAAGTACGGCTCCGGATGGAACATCATCCAGTCCATGACCGCGATCGGCTCGGGCGGATTCTTCGGGAAAGGGTTCCTCAGGGGCACGCAGAGCCATTATCGCTATCTGCCCCAGCAGAGCACCGACTTCATCTTCTCCATCATCTCCGAGGAGCTCGGATTCCTGGGCTCGCTCGCCGTCTTCGTCCTCTTCCTGGTCGTCATCTGGAGGTGCTTCTACGTCGTGAAGAACGTGCACGACGGGAACGGCGCGCTCCTCGCCTCGGGCGTGCTCGCCATGATCGCCTTCCACTTTATGATCAACGTCGGAATGGCCATGGGCATCATGCCCATCACGGGCATCCCCCTCTTCTTCCTCTCCTACGGCGGCTCTTCGCTCTGGGCCGCCCTCATCGGCATCGGCCTCGTCCTCTCGGTCTACGCCCGGAGATTCAGGCATTGATCCGCCGAGTCGATCCCGAGAAGGACCTCCTCCCCGGGCTTCTCGGCGTCGAGAAGCCCGCCCGCTACTCGGGCGGTGAGTACGGCTCCGTTGTCAAACCGGACGCGCGTTTCCGCGTCGGCATCGGGTTCCCCGACCTCTACGAGATCGGGATGTCCAACCTCGCCATGCGGATCCTCTACCAGGGACTCAACGCACTGGACGGCGTGGCCTGCGAGCGCTTCTTCGCTCCCGCTCCCGACTTCGAATCGCTCCTCAGGCGCCTCTCCGTCCCCCTCTACGGACTCGAATCCGGCTCTCCCCTGGGATCGATGGACATGCTCGGATTCTCGGTGGGGTACGAGCTCTGCGGCACGGGCATCCTGAGCGCCCTCGAGCTCTCGGGAATACCGCTCATGGCTACAGAGCGGCGAGGCGCGGATCCTATCGTCATCGCGGGCGGCCCCGGCGTCACGAACCCGCACCCCTTCGCTCCTTTCCTCGACGGCGTCTGGATCGGCGAGGCCGAAGCGGGCTTCTTCGCCCTGGTCTCTTCCCTTTCGGAGGCGAAGGGGAGGGGAGCGGGGAGGGGAGACCTCCTCGCGATCCTCGGCTCCCATCCCGCGGTCTGGCGCCCCGGCAAGAAGGCCGTCCGCGCCGTCCACTCGCTCTTCGCTTCGACCGGGAAAGCTCCCGTCCTCCCCGTTCCGTCCCTGCGGCCGGTGCAGGACCACGGCGTCGTCGAGATCATGCGCGGTTGCCCGAACGGCTGCCGCTTCTGCCATGCCGGGTACGCCTACCGCCCCGCGCGGCCCAAGGCCCCCGAGCTCGTGCTCGCGGAATGCCTCGCCTGGGCGGATGAGGGAGGATACCGGGAGGTCAGCCTTTCCTCGCTTTCGAGCGCGGACTACCCGGGAATAGACCGCCTCATGCGCTCGCTCGCAGCGGCCTTCACGCCGCGTCGCATTTCACTCCAGCTTCCATCGCTCCGCGTGGACGCATTCACGCTTCCCCTTCTCAAGACCCTCTCGGACGTACGCAAGAGCGGCATCACTCTCGCCGTCGAAACGCCCGAGCCCGCATGGCGGATGAAGCTCAACAAGGCATTCGACGAACGCAAGGTCTTCGAGATCCTCGAGAGCGCCATGGCCTCAGGCTGGAAGAGGGCGAAGCTCTACTTCATGATCGGCCTTCCCGTGGACGCTCAGCCGGACGCGGAGGCCGATGCGATCCTCTCCTTCCTGGACGAGGCGTCCTCGCGCTTCAGGATGGAGTTTTCCGTCAACGTCGGGACCTTCATCCCCAAGCCGCACACTCCCTACGAGCGCGAAAGGCAGGTAGATCCGGCCACCGCGCTGTCAGCGCTGAGGCGCCTCAAGGCCTCGGTTCCGCGACGCGTTAAGCTCGCTTACAACGACGCCGATCTCTCGTACCTCGAAGGACTCGTATCGAGGGGCGACGAATCCGTCTCCGCTGTCTTCCTCGAGGCATTCCGCGCGGGCCAGCGCCTCGAGGCATGGGACGAGCACCGCGACATCTCCGTCTGGAAGGCCGCCATCTCCGCTTTGCCGGAGGCCGCGAGGGAGCGCCCGTTCCGCGGTTTCTCCGAGAGCGAAGCCCTTCCGTGGTCGGACGTCTCGATCCTCGTTTCACCGTCCTACCTCCGCCGCGAGCTCGAGCGTTCAAAGTCAGGAGAACTCTCCTCGCCATGCATGGAAAAGTGCACGGAGAAGTGCGGTTCCTGCTCCGAATCGACGGGATTTGTGCAAAATACCGTACAGTTCGAGAAATTCGACGAGGCCCTCTCCCGCCTTCCTACACCGCGTGAATTCGGTACGGTTAGAACTCGAATCGTTTTTGGGTTCACGAAGGAGGGGAGGGCGCGATTCCTGTCGCACCTCTCCCTTATCGAGACCTTCTCAAAAGCCGTCCAGAGGGCCGGCCTTCCGATCGTCTTCACCCAGGGCTTCAATCCCCAACCGCGCATCGAGATCCTCCAGGCCCTGAGCCTCGGCGTGGAATCCATCGCGGAGGTAGCCTCGGTTTTCCTCTCTGAGGACTATCCCGGCTTCGTTGCCGCGATGAACATGTCGCTTCCCGAGGGCATCAGGATAGCCGATCACGTCGCCATTCCCGTACAGACGGGCGATAAGATCGTCTCGCTCAATTCGCTGCCGTACGCCTGCGACCTCGACGTCGCAAGCGGCGAGGCGATCGACATATCCGCTTTCCCCAATGTGGAATCGCTCGGATCCCAGAGCCCTGGTTCCCTGCGATACCGGATCAGGGTCGGAACGGGAACCGATGCCCAAGCCTTCGCCTTCATCAAAGCGCAGTACGGCACGGACGTCGCTTCCTGGCCGTCGGTGAGGCGCGTCGCGGCGTATACCCTCGAAAGACGGGATGGGACGGCGGGAGGCGAAGCCGGCGGCAATTCCGAGGCGCGCGTCGGCTTCCTGGATTATTTCAGGTGCCTCGTTCGGTCGGCCGCCGCGGGGGAGGGCGCTCGGTGAAGCGCTTCGCTTGCGCCGACGGCTCCGTGATCGAATACCGGATGGCGGGGATGGGCAGGCCGATCGTCTTCATCCACGGATGGAGCGTCGACCACCGCCTCTGGGCCAACAAGATCGAGTCCGTCCCGGGCGGATGGAAACGACGATTCAAGCGGATCTACTTCGATCTTCCCGGCATGGGGAAATCCACGGCCGCTCAGCGCATACGGAATTCGGACGCCATGCTCGAGGACATCGAGGAATTCCTGCGCTTCTCCGTTCCGGAGGGGAACTACCTCCTCGCGGGGGAATCCTACGGCGGATACCTCGCGCGGGGGCTGCTCAAGAGGCAGAAGGCGCGGATCGACGGACTGTTCCTCCTATGCCCCCTCGTCGTCCCCGGATGGCGGAAGGGCAGGGTCGCCGAGAAGGCCGTCCTCGAGCGGGATGACGCGTTCCTCTCGACCCTGGCGGCCGAAGAGCGGAAGGAGTTCGATTACCTTTCCGTGATTCAAACCGCTCCCGCGTGGCGCGACTACAAGCGGGATATCCACCTCGATATCGCGCCGGGCAACGAGGGATTCCTCGCGAGCCGCCTCGACGGTTCGTTCTCGGGAGCTATCGACATATCGGATGTACCCTACGACCGTCCGGCCCTGATACTCCTCGGGCGGCAGGATACCGAGGTCGGGTTCGAGGATCAGGTCGACCTCTACGCGGGTTACCAGCGCGCCACGATCCAGGTCCTCGATAAGGCCGGCCATAATCTCCAGATCGAGCGCAAAAGCCTCTTCAATGCGTCGTTCTTGGATTGGCTCGAACGGGTGGAGTCCTGCCGGCGCGATTCGTGATCAATGAGTAGCCGACGCTTTTGGGGCGATTCGGATCCACGTATTCCATCAATGATGGTGCCGTTAATGGCGAATAACCAGATAAAGTAAAAAGCCTTTATGTGGACAGAATATACATTATAGGCAGTGGGGGTTTTGGTATTATTGCTTCTGATGTTGGTCAATCGTGTTCTCCTACTACCGTTCGCTCCGTCTCGCGCGTCGCGGTATCAGGGGTTGACGATGATATATCCATTCGCGACCGTCCCCAAGAAGGAAGCCGTGCTGTAATCGACGTTGAATGTGACCTCGTTCAGGCGCGACGCGAACACGTAGGCCTGTACGAGGTGCGGATCGGTGGACGCTTCGTTGTACTTGACGTCCTGCTTCTGGATCTCCCCAGAGGCGATAATATAATTGAATTCGTAGAGGTTCGGCTCGTCCAGCCCCGTGGACATTCCTCGATAAAGGTCCACTTCCGGACTGGACCCGTAACGGAGCTTGATCTGGCCCTCGTTAGCCGACGGATTAACGGCGGAGAAATCGAGGCTGACTGGGATCGTTTCGTCGAGGTCCGCATCGGGGATGGGCAGCGTGATGCCCCCGAAATCGTTTCCCCGCTTCATCATCTTGTACCCGAGGCTCACAATGTTCGCGTGGACTGTCCCCGGCGAGTTGGTGTTCCAGTTGGCGATGGTCGCCGCGTCCGCGGACGCGTCCGCGGCGCTCGTATAAATCCGGTAGAAGACCTCGTAGCCGTAGAATAAGTTATCGTAGACGTTTGCTTGGTGAGTGAATTCAAAGGCGTTTGCGGATGCGCTTATCGCGAGCGGCGGTTCTATGTACACCATGTCGTCGATGCCGCAGGACGCTGCCGCTATCGATACGGCGGTCACTGCGGCGAGAATCACGGTTTTCTTCATCGAATGCGAAGTCATTGAAGTCACTTTCAGTCGCTTCCACGCGATCATCGGAATCTCTCCGCGCACCGCGGCGCCGAGCGCTGCCCGTTCCGTTTATCCTATCCTAACAGGCGGAAGTAAAACACGAAACGCCGGTGCTCGGTGATGGTTACTTGAAATCGACGAGCTCATAGATCATCACAGGCTTGTTCTTGCCCTTTACGCGGACGACGTCGAGCTCGCGGAACACGAAATCGTCCTTCACGAGTCCGTAAGTGAATTCGGAAACGATGATGTTCGTCCCGTACTCCTTGTTCGTGCCCTCCAGGCGCGAGCCAAGGTTCACGTTGTCTCCCATGAGGGTGTAGTTCATCCTGAGCGACGACCCCATGTTCCCGACGGTCATGATCCCCGAGTTGAGCCCGATACCGATGTCGAGCCGTTTCTCGGGCGGCCAGAGCGCGTTGAGCTCCTTAAGCCGCGCCATCTGCCTGAGCGCGCACTCGCAGGCGCGCCTCGCATGGTCGGCCATGGGGAGCGGAGCGCCCCAGAACGCCATGAGGGCGTCGCCGATGTACTTGTCCAGGGTGCCGCCGCAATCGAGGACGAGATCTGTCATGGCGGCGAGATACACGTTGAGGTGGTTGACGAGTTCCTGCGGAGACATGTTCTCCGAGAGGGTCGAGAATCCCCGGATGTCCGAGAAGAAGACCG
>CAZIEI010000054.1:13286-18555 GCA_964538705.1 uncultured Spirochaetales bacterium
GTCCACGCCTCCGAGTTCGGGCGGGTCCTCGACGAGCTGGTCGACCACGCGAGGGGAAACGTACTTCCCGAACATGTCCCTGAGCGCCCGCTTATCCTTCTCTTCGGTCATCGCCCGGTACACGATCACGGTAACGAAAGCGAATATCGACGCTATGGCGGACTGGCTGAACGGCAGAAGGTATCCCCTACTCTCGAAAAGCATGGTTATCCCGAGGAAAGAAGCCATGAGGAAGACGATGACGATCACGAGCGACCAGAATCCGTGCAGCCTCGAACTCACGAAGCATACGAGGGAGACGCTCGCGAGGAGGATCGCCGCGGCGAGCCATCCGGGCGCCCTCGTGATGAAATTGTCCATAAGGATGGTATTGAGCGCGTTCGCATGGATCTCTATCCCGTACATGAGTCCGAACGGCGTGGGTTTCTCGTCCTGGGCCATGCCGCTCGAGAAGGCGCCCACCATCTGTATGACGTTCTGGCTCCCCATGCTCCTCGGCCACTGCGTTTCGTCGGGCGGCCGGGCTTTGTCCGCGTATCCGGAGAACGAGCGTACCGGATAGGTCTGCTCCCCCTCCCCCGTCTCGTTCGACCGCGGCCCCATGAAATTGATGAGCATCTTACCGTTCTTGTCGATCGGGATGCGGATCTCCTCCAGGACGCGGCGTTTCCCCGCCTTCACGAGCTCCCTGGTCTCAGGATCGTATTCATCTGGCGTCACCTCGATCTCGTAGGGCTTCCACTGCCCCGTATCGGGATCACGCATCATGGGTGACGGTATCTTGATGTATTCACCGATCCGGTACTCCGCGTCATCGAGCGTCTTGCCGAAGTGGTTCAGCGCCAGGCGGAGCGTGATCGACGGCATGAAGTAGTCCCTCGCCTTGTACAGGATATAGACGTCCCGGTCCGGTTCGCCGTCTCCGTCGTCGTCGAGGCGCATCGGCGGAGAGCGCTTTGGGAGCGTCTTATTCAGGAAGGCGATCGTTTCCTTAGTGAGGGGCGATTTAACCGAATGGAAGATGCCCGACTGGTCCTTCCACGAGAGACGCTCGAAGGCCGCTTCGTCCACGGAATACCCCGGAACGAGGGACGCGACGTCGATCCGTTCGAGCACTCTCGACACCTTCGCGATGAGGGCCTGGTGCCGATAAATGCCGTCCCGGTCCTCCGTGTAATTCGCGTGCCCGTATCCCGCGACCCTGCTCGAGAAAGGCTGCAGCGGAGCTTCGAAGCCGTAGTGGTCCGGCATCTCCTGCCAGTTCCCCCGGATCTTCTTGATGCTCCCGTTCTGTCCCTCGAGGAGCTCGAACCGCTTCCAGTACTCCTCCTCGTCCACGGTGGTGGAGAAATCGAAGCGAAGCACGGTCTCGAGGAATACCTTGCCGCTCCCCTCCATGGCGGAGAGGAGGAGCGCGTCGTCAGCGGGGTTCGGGTCCATGTCGGCGAAGAACACGTCCAGGAATAACGCCGATTCCCTCTTATCCTGCTCCTTGATCCGCGCGAACGCGTTGATGAGATCTGCGAAACGGTGCCGCGGGAAAGGCCACTTCCCGTACTTGGAGAGCGTGTTGAGGTCGATCCCGACGATCGCGATGTCGCTCGAGATCCGTGGATTCCTCTCCAGCATCCGCGCGTCGTCCTGAAGATAGCGCTGGCGGGCCGTGTTCTTGAGGAAGAAATGGAGGTCCAGCACCTTGTACTCGATGTCGTCGAAGACGACCGTGAGGCTCGAGAGGGCGAAGAAGACGAGGAACACGGCGAAAGCGATGAGGATGCTGAAGCTCTTGGTCTCGAATAGGCGAGCTCGGCGTTTGGACATGGCGCCCCCCGTTCCTTAAGGGGCCTGCCGCGCGGCCCCGCTCGCTGGGCCGCGCGACCCGCGGGGGTCGCGCGCGGCTCCGTGCGCGGCTTAGGGTACCAGGCCCTGGGATTTAAGGGTGATTATACGACTCTTGCCGAGATTTGTCCAATTATCGAAGGGGAAAAGCTCCTCGAGTTTCTTGTACGATTCGACGGCTTTGTCGTAGGCTTTCTTGGTCTCGCTCAACCTCCCGATGGAGAAGTAGACGTGCGCGAGGCCCGTGGGGACCGACTTGAAATCCGCGATGACGCGCTCGAGATGCTTGATCGCGCCATCGACGTCCCCCGCCCTTTCGGCCATGACAGCGGCACTCTGAAGGGATGCCGGCGTAAGATAGCCCTTCGGCGCCAGGTCCGCGGCTTTGAGGTAGGACTTCTCGGCTTCGGCGAATTTTTCGGCGTTCGCGTAGTAGTCGGCTTCCATCATGAGAGCGCGCTGGGCGGCGGGCCGGCCCGGGAATTTTTTCGCGATCGCCTCGACCGAGGCGAGAAATGCCTTCTCGGCCTCGGCCTTCTTCGCCTCGTCGACCACGCCCGTCGCGACATCGGGCTCCGCCGCCGCGGAATACGCCTGGTACTTCTGATCCGCCTCGTCGAGGGCGTCGGCCGCCTTCAGCCTCGCCCCGCCCTCAATCGCGGAATAGGCGATGACGGCCGCCACGGCCAGGAGGCCGGCGACGAGCGTCCCTATGAGGACGTACCTGATCTTGAACATGAACTGGAGGATACCCTCCCCTACGGTCTTCTTCTCTGCGGTCTGGGCCATTATCTACTCCTTGAAAGAGGTCAGTTCCAATTCCTTGACGAGCCTGGACAAGTAGGTCCTCTGGATGTCGAGCGACTTCGCGGTCTCCGTCTGGTTCCAGGAGTTGTCCTCCAAGGAGCTCCGAATGAAGTGCCGCTTGAATATGTTGATCGCCTCCTTGAGGCTCTTGCCCTTGTATTCGTCCCGCCCCGCCCCGCCGGCCGGCTTCCCGATGAGGAGATCTCCCGGCTGGATGTAATCCGACTTGCAGATCACGGCCGATCGCTCCACGGCGTTCTCGAGTTCCCTGACGTTCCCCGGCCAGGAATAGGAGAGCATCGCCTCCATCGCCCCGTCTGAGAAACCTGAGAACCGCTTGTTCATCTCGCGGGAGAACTTCTTGAGGAAGTAGTTCGCGAGGTCGGGGATGTCCTCCTTGCGCTGTCTGAGGGGAGGGATGTACATGGGGAGGACGTTGAGACGGTAGTAGAGGTCCGAGCGGAATTCGCCCGAGGCGACGAGCTTCTCGATTTCCTTGTTCGTCGCGGCGAGGATCCGGACGTCCACGGTCACCGAATCGCTCGAGCCGACCTTCTCGAAGGTTCGCTGCTGGATCACGCGGAGAAGTTTGGCCTGCAGCTGGAGGGGGAGGTCGGCGATCTCGTCCAGAAAGATAGTACCGCCGTCCGCGAGCTCGAAGCGGCCCTTCCTGTTCTGTATGGCGTCCGTGAAGGCGCCCTTCACGTGGCCGAAAAGCTCGCTCTCTAGGAGGCCCCCGGGAAGCGCGGCGCAATTGACCGCGATGAAGGGCTTATCCTTCCGTGCGCTCTTTAGGTGCACCTGCTCCGCGATGAGCTCCTTACCCACCCCGCTCTCGCCCAGGATCAGCACGGAGGAGTCCGTTTTGGCGACGCGGTCGATGATCTCGAGCTTCTCCTGGATGAGGCGCGACTTCGCGATGAAAGTGTGGTAGCCGCGCTCGGTCTGTATCTGGTCCTGGAGGAAGTGGATCTCTTCCTGGGCCCGCTGGAGGTACTTGGCGTTCTCCACCGCGATGGCCGACTGCGTGGCGAAGACCTCGAGCCAGATGAGGTCGTCGTCCGTGAAGTTCTTGCCGCCCTTTTTGTTGAGGATCTCGATGACGCCGACGCAACTGTCCTTGATGCGCATGGGAACGGCGAGGATGTTGCGCGTGGGGAATTCGACTGATTTGGAGATGTCGGGGAAAAAGCGAGGATCGCTCTCCACGTCGTTCTGTACGAGCGACTTGTTGTGGAGGGCGACCCATCCGGCGATGCCCTCGCCGGGATTCAGGGAAAAGTTCTTCACCTCGGCGCCCTTGGGGCCGAGAGCGATCTCGAAACGGAGGCCCCCCGTTACCTTGTCGACGAGGAGAAGGCTGGAAGCCTCCCCCTCCGTCAACCGCGTCGCCGACTCCAGGATCCGCGTCAGGAGCGACGTGGCATCCGTGTAGTTGGAGTTGATGAGCGTGTTGATCTCGACGAAGGTCTCCAGCCGGGAGACGTCTATTCTAGAAGGGAACATGCCTGCCGTCCGGCCCTCGGGCGGATGCTCACTCCTTGTTCTTCATGAGATCGCCCAGAGTGAAGCCGGACCCCTCCTCCTCGTCCTGGATGTAATGGGAAATCTCGTTCTGTTCCATCCGCCTGTGGTAGTCCTTGATGGAGAAGGTGATCTTCTGCTTATCCGGCTGGAGCTCGATGATGGACGCGCTGACCTTATCCCCGACCTTGAAGCGCTTGAGGGCGTCCTCCCACTTCTCGTCTCGGTCGTTCGAGAGGTTGGCCTTGGGGATGAGCCCCTCGATGCCGCCCTGCACGCGCATGAAAACGCCGAAGTCCGTGACGTTGGTTACCTCGCCCTCCACGACGGAGCCCACGCGGTAGGCCGTGGTGAAGCTCTGCCAGGGGTCCTCGGAGAGCTGCTTCACGCCGAGCCTGATGGAGCGCTTCTCGCGGTCGTTCTCGATGACCATGACCTCGATCTCCGAGCCCTCCTGGAGCTCCGAGCCGGGGTTGCGGATCTTCTTGGTCCAGGACAGCTCGTCTACGTGGAGGAAACCGTCGATCCCCTCCTCGAGCTCTATGAAAGCGCCGGCAGCGGTGAGCTTCACGATCTTCCGGGTGAGGCGCATGCCCACGGGGTACTTGGCGGCCATGTCGTCCCAGGGGTTCTGAGTCACCTGCTTGAGGCCGAGGGAGACGCGACCGGCCTGGAGATCGTAGCCGAGGATCATGCACTTGACCGCGTCGCCGATCTTGACGACCTCGGACGGAGTCTTGATCTTCCGCACCCAGGAGAATTCCGAGATGTGGGCGAGACCCTCGATCCCTTCCTCGATCTCGATGAAGGCGCCGAAGTCGGTGAGCTTGGTGACGTGGCCGTCCACCACGTCGTTCACGTGGTAGCGCTCCTCGAAGGTGGACCAAGGGTCGGGAGTGAAGTGCTTGAGGGAGAGGTTGATCCTCTTCTCCTCGGGGTCTAGCCTAATGACCTTGAGGGTGATCTCCTGGCCCTTCCGCACGAAGTCCTTGGGCCGGGCTACGTGCCCCCAGCTCATGTCGTTGATGTGGAGGAGTCCGTCGAAGCCGCCTAAGTCGATGAAGGCGCCGAAGCTCGTGAAGCTCTTGACCTCGCCCTT
>CAZIEI010000055.1:0-18358 GCA_964538705.1 uncultured Spirochaetales bacterium
AGGTCGGCGGCATCCAGATGGCCCGCATCGCCACGGAGATCATGACCGGGAAGACCCTCGCCTCGCTGGGGCTCGCGGGCAAGCCCTCGGCGCGCGGCCTCGGGCACTACGGCGTCAAGGAATCGGTCTTCCCCTTCGAGAAGTTCCCTGAGGTCGATCCCGTCCTCGGGCCGGAGATGCGCTCCACGGGGGAAGTCCTCGGCATGGCCGATTCCTTCCCGCTCGCCTTCTACAAGGCGGAGGAGGGCGCTGGCGCTCCGCTCCCACAGGCGGGCACCGTCCTCATGAGCCTGTACGAGAAGGGCAAGACCGCCGCCGAGGTGGGGAAGGCCTTCCAGTCGCTCGGGTTCCGGATCATCGCCACCGAGGGCACGGCCGAGTTCCTCGAGAAGCACGGCGTGAAATGCGACCGCGCGCTCAAGATGAGCGAGGGGAGGCCGAACATCCTGGACTCCATCGTGAACGGCGACGTGCAGATCATCGTCAATACGCCCTACGGGAAGCGGCGGCACACGGACGATTCCTACATCAGGAAGACGGCCATCAAGCACCGCGTACCCTACATGACCACCCTCGCCGCGGCCCTCGCCTCGGCCAAGGGCATCGAGGCGTCGCGGAAGGGGAAGGGCGGCGTGAAATCCGTCCAGGAATACCTCTCGGAAGCGAAATAGGGGGAGCGCCGTGGACGAGCGCGAACTCGCCTCGCTCGCGGCTCTCCGCGACAGGGACGCTGCGCGCGAGGGCATCATGGTCCTCGAGGGCGCGCTCCTCGTCGATCGCGCGCTAACGGCGGGCGCCGAGGTGCTCGGCGCCCTCTCCGTCCCTGCCGCCGCGGCGGACCGGGAGGCCGCCGCGGCCGGACGCTTCCCCGTCTTCGCCATGAGCGAGGGCGATATCGCCCGCGTGGCCGGATTCCCCTTCCATCGTGGGATACTCGCGGTCGCCCGCCGGCCCAGGATAGGGCTCCTCCGGGATCCGCCCACCGGGCACGCCCTCTGCCTCTGGGGCCTCGCCGATCCCGCTAACCTCGGAGCCCTCGCGCGTACGGGCGCTTCCCTCGGGGCGCGCTCCGTCGTCTTCGGTCCCGGTTCCGCCGATCCTTATTCGCGAATCGCCCTCAGGACCTCGATGGGCGCCGTCCTCGCGTTGCCTCTCTTCCGCTCGGACGACGCGGCGGAGTGCGCATGCTCCCTCGAAGAAGCCGGACTTGCGGCAGTCGCGGCCGTCGCCCGGGGCGGATCGGACCCGCGCGGTCTTCGGGCGGAGGGGAGCGGCCGCTTCGCGCTCTTTCTCGGGAACGAGGGCGAGGGCCTCCCCGCGAACGCCGTCGAGGCCTGCGCGCTCCGCGCCACCGTTCCCATGAGCGGAAGAACCGATTCGCTCAATGTCGCGGCCGCCGGCGCCATCCTCATGTGGGAGCTATTCTCGGGCTAGGTCATTGGGCTGGAAAAAGAGGGCGGGACGCGCTACAACTGAGCGGAGATCGGCTTCAACCGGAGGTGCATCCATGTCCCGCTTCCCTTCCAGGCGCATCAGCCTCGTCGCGGCGCTCTCGTTGGCCGCCGCCGCCGCCGGCGCGCAGACGGGATTCTGGCGCCACTACTCGGGCACCATCAACAAGACGCTCGCCGTGCAGGCGGACATACTCGCCGAGGAGGGGAGCCTCACAGGGTTCTATTTCTACGAGAAGGTCGGGAAGACGATCGCCCTCGAGGGGAAGGTCACCAGGGACGGGAAGGCCTCGATGGACGAGAAGGAATCGGGCGAGAAATCCACGGGGACGATATCGGGCGCTTTCGGAGCGGAGATGTCCTCATTCTCGGGGATATGGAAGAGTCCGGACGGCAAGAAGTCCTTCCCGATCGCGCTCCGGGAGGATTACGGCGGGGCCGCCCGCCTCGGGGCCTACACCGTCATACGGGGCAGGCTCCTCGACGAGGATGCGGAGAATTCTCCCGAAGCCACCTTCGTCGGCGTCGGCATCGAAGCTATCGACGCCCAGAGGCTCAGGGTGTCGATGGAGGCTGAGCTCTATGGGGGGGGATCCGCGTACGACCGCCTCGAAAAGAAGGCAGCTTCCTTCTTCGAGGACTACGCCGAGGGGAACGCGGGCGTCGAGGCGGAGGAATACGACTACGGCATGTTCAACTGGGACCTGACCGTCTCGGCCCTTCCCGTGTTCAACGCGCGGGGCGTCCTCTGCGTGGACGACATGTGGTGGGGTTATACGGGCGGCGCGCATCCCAATTTCCAGAACTCATATTACGTATTCGACATCGCGACGGGGAGGCGGCTCGGGCTCGAGAGCTTCGTGCGTCCGGGCTCCGAGGAAGCCCTCGCGGGCCTTGTCGACGCCGAGGTGAGGCGCATGCGGGGCATCAAGGCGGGCTCCTCCCTCGTCGATGCCGGTTTTTTCGTGGACAGGGTGGAGCCGGCCGCGGGCAACTTCTGGGTGGACGGGAGCGGGATATATTTCCATTACCCGGCGTACTCCATCGCGCCCTACGCGATAGGGACGATCACGGTATTCATTTCCTGGAAGGACCTCGGGCCGCTTTCGACCGGCCATCCCGTGACCCGTACGCCCTGACCGCGGCGCGCCTATGATCCGCTACGCCCCGTATTGGAGGCGGTAGAGGCTCCAGTAGATCCCCCTCCTCGCGATGAGCTCCTCGTGCGTCCCCTCCTCGGCGAGCCTGCCCCGCGCGAGCACGAGGATGCGGTCCGCCCTGCGGATGGTGGAGAGCCGGTGCGCGATAGCGATGCTCGTCCTGCCCGAGAGGAGGGCCTCGAGGCCGCGCTGGACCATGCGTTCGGTCTCCGTGTCCACGCTGCTCGTCGCCTCGTCGAGGATGATGACCCGCGGATCCTGCGCGAGGGCCCGCGCGAAGGAGACGAGCTGGCGCTGGCCGGAAGAGAGGTTCGCCGCCCCCTCGGAGAGCTTCGCGTCGTAGCCGCCTTCGAGGGCGAGGATGAAGTCCTCCGCTCCCACGGCGCGGGCGGCGGCGCGGACGCACTCCTCGTCCATCGGGATCCCCATGGCGATGTTGTCCTTGACCGAGCCCGAGAAGAGGAAGACGTCCTGCGGGACCGGCTGGACGGCCGAACGAAGCTCCGCGAGGGGATAGGAACGGACGTCGCGGCCATCCAGGAGGATCTCCCCCGAGGAGCGGTCCCACATCCGCGTGATGAGGTTCGCGATCGTCGTCTTGCCCGCCCCCGTATACCCGACGATGGCCACCGTCTCTCCCGCGCGCACCCTGAACGAGAGGTCGCGGATCACGGGCTCGCCCTCCTTGTAGGAGAAGCCCACGTTCTTGAATTCTATGTCGCCGCGTACGAGCGGGGCGCTGCCTGTGACGAGTGGCGTGCCTCTTCGAGCGCCTGCGGCGCCGCCGGGGAGGGCGGCCTCCGCGCGATTAGCCGCGCTTGCCGCTCGCCCGGCGGGATCGGGGATGGCCTCGTCGGCGTCGAGGAGCTTGAAGACGCGCTCGCCCCCTGCCATGGCCGATTGCAGGAGGGTGTACTTCTCCGCGATGTCCTGGACGGGCGAGTAGAACATGCGCACGAGGTTGATGAAGGCGATCAGGGTCCCCAGGGAGATCTCTCCGTGGAGGAGGAACCGCGCGCCCGCCCAGACGATCACGGCCGTGGAGGAGGATCCGAGGAAGTCGACGAGGGGCCTGAACACCGAGTAGACCCGCATCTCCCCGAGGCCCGCTCGGAGAAGCTCCCCGTTCTTCTCGGCGAATTCCCGGCGCGAGGCGTCCTCGCGCGTAAAGAGCTTCACGACCGCCGCGCCGGAGAGGTGCTCGGAGAGGAAGGCGTTCACCTTGGCGAGCCAGGTGCGCTGGCTCCGGAACGCGTCCCGCGCCTTCACGCGCCCGACCGAGGCGAGGACGGCCACGGGCGGCAGAGTGAGGATGGCCACGAGGGCGAGGCCCGGATCGAGGATGAAGAAGGCGGCGATGACGCCCGCCATGACGGAGAGGTCCTTCATGAAGGCCACGACGACGGAGGTGAAGAACTCGTTGATCGTCTCCACGTCGCTCGTCATGCGCGTGACGAGCCTCCCCACGGGATGCCGCCCCAGGAAGGCGAGGGACTGGGAAACGGTCTTCCTGAAGAGGTCGAGCCTCAGGTCCTTCATGACGTACTGGCCGAGGAGGCTCGAGAGCCAAGTCTGAGCGAAGGTGGAGGCCAAGATCGCGAGGAGGACGGCGAGGAAGAGGCCGCACCCGATGGAGAGGTAGCGGAGATCGTCGGAGCGCAGGGCGAGGGCCTCGGGGGAGGGGAGGGCGAGGAGGTCCGATCTCCTGAGGGCGGCGCCCGCCTCGCCGCGTTCGAGGGCGATGCCGCGCGGAGCGAGAGCGGCCAGAGCCTCGTCCGAGGCCGTTCCGGCGGGGATGATGTACCAGGCCTCGCGGTCGAGCGCGCCGGATGATGAAAGGGCTTCCTCCTCGGCGGCGGAGAGCGCTTTCAGCGCGCTCGTGCGCAGGTAGGCCCAGCCCCCGATCCTCGTCGCGCGCGGAGAGGACGCGAGCGCGGCGGCCTTCCCCGCGGCGGGGAGGGCGATGCGGCTGAAGGAGGGCATGAGGGCCCGGTCCACGATGCGCTGGCTGAGGACGGGAAGAAATATCTCGCCGAGGGTGGAGACGCCGAGCGCGATCGCCGCGAGGACGGCCTTCCCGCGGTACGGGCGGGCGTAGGCCATGATCCGCCTGAAGATCCCCGAGTCGAATTCCTTCGTGACTTCCTCGGTCTCGAAGTACTCAGCCATTGCCCGCCCCCTCCGCCTCGTCGAGGGCCTGGAGCCCCGCGATCTCGGCGTAGAACCCGTCCCCGTCGGCGAGGAGCTCCTCGTGGGTCCCGCGCTGGATCACGCGGCCCTGCTCCATGACGATGATGCGGTCGGCGCGGCGGAGCGTCGAGACGCGGTGCGACACGATGATCGTGGTCCTGCCCTCCCGGGCGGCGATGACGGCGGAGAGGATGGCCTCCTCCGTCTCTGAGTCGACGGCCGAGAAGGCGTCGTCAAGCACGAGGATCTCGGCGTCGAGGGCGAGCGCGCGCGCGAGGGCGACGCGCTGCTTCTGGCCGCCCGAGAGCGAGAGGCCCTTCTCCCCGACCAGAGTGTCGAGGCCGGCAGGAAAGAGAGCGAGGTCGCGGTCGAGGCGCGCGAGGGAGGCGAGGCGCCTCACCTCGCCGTCCGGGAGCCCGGGGCGCCCGAAGGCGATGTTGTCCCGGATTGACGCGGAGAAGAGGAAGGAATCCTGGGGGACGAAGGCGAATGCCGAGCGGAGGGACGAGAGCTTCCACGCGGCGGCTTCCCTCCCCCCGATGCTGACGCCGCCCGGCGGCGGCTCGATGATCCTCGGGAGGAGCTTTAGGAGGGTCGACTTCCCCGATCCCGTGCGGCCGAGGATCCCGAGGCGGGTACCACGCTCGATTTCCAGGTCGACGCTCTCGAGCGCGGGCGCGGCGGCCCCATCGTAGCGGTAGCTCAGTCTTCTGATCGAGATATGGCCCGACGGAGAGCCCTCGAGGGCGCCCTCGGCGTCGCGGATGTCCGGGATCTCGTCCAGGACCTCGTTGATGCGCTTCAGGCTCGCGCCGCCGCGCTGGATCATGTTGACCATGAAGCCCGCGCCCATGACCGGCCAGATGAGCATCTCGAGGTAGGCGAGCATCGCGACGATCCCGCCCGGCGAGAAGGAGTTGCCCATGACCGCCCGCCCGCCCGCGAGGATGAGGATGAGCGTCGTGATCCCCGAGAGGAAGGCGATGAGGGGGAAGAAGAAGCCGAAGACGCCGACCAGGGTCATGTTGGCCGAGCGGTATTCGTCGTTCGCGTCGGAAAAGCGGCGCTCGAAGGCCTTTTCCCGCGCGAAGGCCTTCACCACGCGGACGCCGGCCATGGTCTCTTGGGCGATGTCCGAGAGCGTCGAGTACGCGGCCTGCACCCGCTCGAATCGCTTCCCCACGAAGCCGCCAAAGACGATGATGAGGACGGTGATGACGGGAAGGGGGATGATCGTGAGGAGGGCGATGCGGGCGTCCTGCACGAACATGACGATGAGGATGCCGATGAGCATGAAGAGCCCGTCGGTGAACGAGACGAAGCCCATGCCCGCCGACTGCCTGACCTGCGAGAGGTCGTTCGTGGCGCGGGCCATGAGGTCGCCGATCTTGTTGCGGAGGTAGAAGGACGACGAGAGTTCCATGAGCTTGCTGAAAAGCCGCTCGCGGAGCTCTGCCTCGATCCGGCGCGCCGCCCCGAAGATCATCCGGCGCCACACGAAGCGGCCCGCGGATATGGCCGCGGCGACCGCGACGATCGCGAGCGCGAGCCTCCCGATTTCCGATAGCTCGAAGGCGCCGGAGGCGGCGAGGTCCACCGCGCGCTTCACGATCTGGGGGATGACGAGCTGGGTGCCGTCCACCGCGACGAGGAAGACGAAGCCGATCGCGTAGCGGGCGGCGTACTTCCGGGCGTAGGGGCCGAGCGTGCGGTATTCCTTCAGCACGCATAGACTCTACCGGGGAGGAGCGTCGGGATGCAAGGAGTCGGCCGCCCCGATCCGCTTTCGCGTTAGGGCTAGAGCGCGATGCCGAGGGCGCGCGGGAGCTCGTTGATCGAGCGGAGCTCCATGTCCGGGCTCGGGAGCTCGGGCGGGTAGGGGAGGCCGTGCCGGTTGATCCAGGCGCAGGCGATGCCGGCGCCCTTGGCCCCGGCGACGTCCGCCGCGGGCGAGTCCCCGGCCATGAGGGTCGACTGCGGCGAGGCGTCCAGGGCCTCGAGGCAGGCGGCGAAGAAGGCGGCGTCGGGTTTCTTGGTCCCCATCTCCTCGGAGATGAAGATGCCGTCGAAGTGCCGCGCGAGGCCCGCCGCCTCGATGCGACCGCGCTGGACGCGCGTGAAGCCGTTGGTGGCGAGGCCTAGGCGGAGGCCCTTGCGCTTGAGTTCCGCGAGGGTCTCGCGGACGCCTGAGAAGAGCTCGCCCTTCCTCGAGAGCGTCTCGAGGAAGAAATCCGAGGCTTCCGCGTCGCTCCTCCGGAAGGGCCGGATCTCGCGGAAGCGGCGGAAGCGCTCGTGCCGGAGGCGCTCGCGAGAGAGCGTCCCCTCCTCGTGTTCGCGCCAGGCCCGATCGTTGATCTCCTTGAAGGCGGAGAAAGCTCCGTCGGCCTCCTCGGACTTCTTCGAGACCTCGATGGTCTCGAGGAGGGATTCCCTCTGCGACTTGTCGAAGTCGAACAGGGTATTGTCTGCGTCGATGAGGACGACGCGTATCCTGCGTGAATCCATGGTGGGGCATTGTAGCGGGATGGGCGGCCGAGGGAAAGCCCGCCGCGGCGGGCTCCCTAACGGCCCGCGCGCGTCGTCCCGGGTGCCGCGGACCGTGCGTCGCGCGGACTTCCCCGTTCGACGGTTTCACGCCTATAATCGGGACGATGGAGGCGCCATGATCCAATTCATGCTCACCGTCGCCGCGGGCAAGCGGCTCATCGCCAAGGGGATCGCGGCGCGGCCGGACGTCCGGAAGGCGCTCGCCGAGGGGACGGTCGTCATCGTCGCCGGTACCACTAACGGGTACGTCGCCGAGGAGATCCTCTCGTCCATCGGCCAGGCGGAGGGCTTCGACAAGCGGAGGTTCTTCCGCGGCGTCAACCTCCCGCCCACGGAGGCGCGGACGGAATCGGGGCGTCTCCCCGACGAATCCGGCTTCATCGGGGACGTCGTCATCATTCGGGGCGCCTGGGAGCGCGGTAAGACGATCTTCGACGCGGTAAGCGCCCTGCGCGAGGGTGACGTCATCCTCAAGGGCGGGAATGCGCTCGACGCCGTTGCGCACCGGGCCGCCGTCCTCGTCGGCCATGAGGCGGGGGGCACCGCCATCCCCGCCATCGGCGCCGCCGTCGGGCGCAGGGTAGCTCTCGTCGTCCCCATCGGCCTCGAGAAGCGGATCGAGGGCCCCCTCGAGGGGCTCTCCTCGCGCATGAACGCCGCGGGCGCCCGCGGCCTCAGGCTCCTTCCTTTACCCGGGGAAACATTCACCGAGCTCGACGCCCTCGCGATCCTCGCGGGAGTCGAGGCCCGCGTCGCCGCGGCGGGAGGGATCAGGGGCGCGGAAGGATCGCTCTGGATCATCGCGGAGGGAGAGCCTGAGCGGGAGGCGGCAGCTGCGTCGCTCGCCGCCTCGCTCGCGGGCGAGAAGCCCTTCTAGCGCGGAGCGTGGCCGCGCTCAGCGGTTTTTCCTTCGTTTTTCCAGCTCGTCGTTTTCTTGCCCGCGGGCCGGGAATGGCGTATACTGGGGGTCTCATCGCCGGAGGGGACGATAGGGTTCGCCGCTCCGGGCTAAAGTCCAAAAGGAGGATCGCATGGCGTTTTCAGACAAATTGAAGGACATGCTGAGCAAGGGCATCGACGCTTCCAAGGATCTCCTCGAGAAGGCCGGGGCCAAGGCCAAGGAGCTCGGCGAGCTCGGCGTCCTCAAGATGGAGATCATCCAGCTCAAGAACATGGCCCAGAAGATCGCCGCCCAGCTGGGCGCCGAGGTATACTCCGCCCTGATGGAGAAGGGCCAGTCGAGCCTGTCCGCGGGAAGCCCTGAGATCAAGGACTTAGTCGCCAAGCTCGATAAGATCGAGAAGGACATCGACTCCCGCGAGGCCGAGTACAAGACCAAGGGCGGAAAGCCCGCCGACCTGGACAAGGACGCCTGATCCGCTGATCAGCCCGAGTGCCGCGTCCGGGACCGTTCTCATGAACGATCCCGGACGCGGGCGCCCCTAGCTCCCCGCTCCT
The DNA here is from genome assembly GCA_964538705.1 of uncultured Spirochaetales bacterium. Taxonomy (GTDB): domain Bacteria; phylum Spirochaetota; class Spirochaetia; order Treponematales; family JBGSOB01; genus CAYNQK01. Next base: position 8,807 of record CAZIEI010000055.1, read on the forward strand.
ACTCCCGTCTCTCGAATACCGCGATGTACATGGGGCCCGGCCCCGATATCCCTTCTCGATAATCCTTATCCGGCATCACGAGTATCCCGGCCTCCCTGTCCTCGGCGGCGTTGAGCGCGTCCTTGAGCGCCTTCCGCGCAGGCTCGCTCGCGGTTCCGATTTCCTCCGTCAGCAGGGCCCGCGCGTCCGCAAGGGCCGCGCGCTCTTTCTCCTTCTTGAGGAGGCGCGCGGCCACGCCCTCGTTCTCCGCGGGATTGAGCGAGCAGGTCGAGTACACGAGCCGACCCCCCGGTCTCAGCATGATGAACGCCGAGGAGAGGAGGGGCCATTGCGCGAAGGGGAGGGCCTTCGCGCGAGCTGGCGTCCACATCTCCGCATGCTCTCTCGACATGATCACGTGCCGCTCGGACGAGCAGGGCGCGTCGAGGAGGATCCGGTCGAAGGAGGAGGGGAGGAGCCGGCAGAGGGAGGCGCCGTCCGACCTGCGCGCGCGTACCGCGCGGAACCGCTCCCCGTCGAGGTGCTCCTCAAGCACGCGCTTCATGCGCATGAAGCGATCGGGCGAGCGTTCGTTGACCGTGAGGCGTGAGTCCTCCATCCGCGAGGCGATGATGAGGGCCTTCCCGCCCGGAGCCGCGCAGAGGTCGAGGCAGTCCTCGCCCCGGGGCCGGCCGAGCGCGAGGGCCGCGAGCACGGACGCGGGATCGAGCGCGTAGGGCGCAGAGAGGCCCTCCGACCACTCGATCGAGGCGGTGTCAGCGAGGAGGGCCGCCCTGAGGGTCGGCCAACGCGTGCCCCAGAGCTTGGCGTAGTGCGCGTCGAGGGCCGCGCTTCCGCGCTTCGCCTCTGAAGTATCCCGTTTCATTGACATGGGCTCCCCGGAATGGCTACTCTACATCGAGGATTTACGCAAGCGGGAGGCGCGGCATGGAGCGATCGGCGATCGAGGCGAGGGCGGGGGAATACGTTCGGGATGAGCCCGATCCGGGTTTCCGCGGCGAGGTCGAAGCCCTTCTCGGCTCGGGCGACTGGAAGGAGCTCGAGGACCGGTTCTACCGCGACCTCGAGTTCGGCACCGGCGGTCTCCGCGGCCTTTTAGGCGGCGGGACCAACCGCATGAACCTCCTCGTGGTGGGCAAGGCCACCCAGGGCCTGGCCGATTACCTCAAGGAGGCCTTCCCCGGAAAGGCCCTGAGCGCGGCCATCGCCTACGATTCCCGGCGCTACTCGCGCGAGTTCGCGGAACGCGCCGCCCTCGTCCTCGCCGGCAACGGGATCAAGGCCTGGGTCTTCCCGGAGATGCGCCCCACGCCCATGCTCTCCTTCGCGATCAGGAAACTCCGCTGCGACACGGGCATCGTCGTGACGGCCTCGCACAACCCGCCCGCCTATAACGGCTACAAGGCCTATTGGAACGACGGCTCCCAGATCGTGCCTCCCCACGACGAGGCCGTCATCGCGCGCGTGCAGGCCGTCCGCGAAGTGAAGGCTATGACGAAGGAAGCGGCACTGAAAGCGGGCCTCCTCTCCTGGATCGGGAAGGACGTCGATGACGCCTACGTCTCCATGGTCAAGGCCGAGCTCTTCAGGCCGGGCCTCCTCAAGGAGCGGGCCAAGGACGCCAAGATCGTCTACTCCCCCCTCCACGGCACGGGCGCCATGCCCTTCGAGCGCGTGATGGGCGAGCTCGGGCTCAACGTCATCACCGTCCACGAGCAGCGCGAGGGCGACGGTAACTTCCCCACGGTCTCCTATCCCAACCCGGAGGAACCGGCGGCCCTCAAGATGGCCATCGACCTCGGGAAGAAGGAGAAGGCCGACGTCGTCATGGCCACCGATCCGGACGCGGACCGCCTGGGGATCGCCGTGCCGGACGGTGAAGGCGGCTTCGCCCTCCTCACGGGCAACCAGCTCGGCGCCCTCCTCATGGACTATGTCCTTCTCTCGCGGAAGGAGCTCGGGAAGATGCCGGCCAAGCCCGTGGTCGTAAAGTCCATCGTCACGACGAGCCTGCAGGATCGCGTCGCCGCCTCCTACGGCGTCGAGCTCGGCGAGTGCCTCACCGGTTTCAAGTGGATCGCGGACCTCATGCGCCGCTACGAGACCGACGGCTCCGGCCGCGTCTACGTATTCGGCTCCGAGGAGAGCTACGGCTTCCTCGTTGAGCGCGAGGTGCGGGACAAGGACGGCATCTCCGCCGCGGCCCTCACCGCGGAGATGGCCCTCTACTGGCGCTCGAAGGGCAAGACCCTCCTCGATCGTCTGGGCGAGCTCTACGCCGCGCACGGGTATTTCGCGGAGCTCTCCATTTCCAAGGCCTTCAAGGGCGCCGAGGGCATGGATCGGATGAAGGCCATCATGAACGATTTCAGGAAGAAGCAGCCGGAGCGATTCGGGAAATACCGCGTGGAGCGGATCCGGGACGTCGAGGCCGGTCTCGAGTGGGACGCCTCCGATCCCGGGAAGAAGCGGAAGCTCCCTTGGCCCTCATCGAACGTGATCCAATGGTTCCTCGAAGGCGGCTCCTGGGTGACCGCGCGTCCCTCCGGTACCGAGCCTAAAATCAAGTTTTATGCCTGCGTCAGGGCGGACGCGGCCGCGGGCCTGGGCGAGGCGAGGGCCGCCGCGACCGCGGACGTCGCCGCCATCAAGGCCGACGTCGAGGCCTTCCTGGGCGAATGATGGAATACAAGAAGACTTGGATCGAATCCCTCCCCCTCGCCGAGGCGGCGAGGCGGCTTGAGGCGGGCGAGGCCTTCGTCGCCCTCGACTTCGAGACCACCGGACTCTCGCCCGAGGGCGACCGCGTCTGCGAGTACGGCGCCGTGCGATTCTCCCGCGATGGCGAGCTCGAGGAATTCTCCGTCCTCTGCGACCCGGGAATTCCCATATCCAAGGACGCGCAGGCCGTCTCCGGCATCTCAGACGACATGGTGCGCGGCCTCGAGGCCACCGAGCGCGTCCTCCCCTCGTTCGTCGAGTTCCTCGGCGGCTCGGCCCTCATCGCCCACAACGCTCCTTTCGACCTCTCCTTCCTCTACGCCGCAATGGCCCGAGCCGGGGAAGCGAAGCCCTCGAACCCCGTCTTCGACACGCGGATCCTCGCGCGCGACGCCTTCCCCGGCTTTCCGCGCTACTCTCTCCAGGACCTCGCTAAGGCTTTTAGAATCGATCCGGGCGACGCCCATCGCGCCCTCGACGACGCCTACACCTGCATGCGGCTCTTTATGAAATGCGTGGAGCGCTTTAAAGAGCGGATAAAGGCGTAGCGGGGCGGTAGGGTATCGCGCGATGCAGGGCAAGCTATGGCTTGTCCGGATGCGCTAATCGAGAAAACGGTCAAGCGGGGAGCTGGAGCGAAGAATGATTTTTCGATCCTCGTTCGCCACCGAGACCGAACGCGCGTATCCGCGGCGTTCCAACGGCTCAGGCCGTGCGAACGCCGGAGCGAAAAATCATTCTTCGCTCCGGCGACCCGCATTACGCGGATTTGCAGGGCTCGTTCTCGGTTGCGTCAGAAGCGGGCTCGAATGGCAGGATGCGAGATTCGTCGCAGCCTTCGCATCGTTCCTCATCTCGTCGCGCACGATACCCATCGCGCCGGCCTATGGGGCCGTCGAGCCGCCAGCGGCGGGCTTCCGGATCGGCGCTCGATCCCCTGCCGGTGATTCCGAGCTTGTTGAAATAAGCGAACGCTCCGATGAGATTGTCCATAAATAACTCCTTGTCAGTAATGCTGTATTGAGCGGCTGAGAAGAAAAATCGAAAATCGCCCACGCGCTCGCGTCGCCTGAGCAGTAGGAACGCGCACGCTCGCGCGTTCAATCTTTGTGGCGAGCGAGGTTCGATTTTCGATTTTCCTTCTCAGCCTTTCATACAGCTTGCTACCAAACTCGTGTACATCCCTTATCTAGTAAGGGAATTCTATACGATATAGGATCGAATCACCGGGAATCGGTAAATCGATCCGGCGATCCGCTAGGAAGGCGTGTCCCAGGCCGATCGGATGAGCCGGCTTCGCTTATGGGAGACCGTCTCCTCGGTCATACCGTATTCCTTCATGAACGTGGGGAAGAACTCCCGGAACTTCGCGTCTTCCGCGTGGAGCGCCCTCTCGGGGCAATTCACGAGGCAGCGTAGGCATTCCTCGCAGAGCGCCGGATCGGCGGAACCGCGGCGCGCGTCCATCGCGCGCGTCGGGCAGTTCCGTTCGCATAATCCGCAGAGCGTACAGGCGCCGGTCCTGAACGGGGTGCTCCATCTCCGTTCGGTGGGAGCGGGGCGCGCCTCGAAGGCAGCCAAAGCGGCGTCGTAACCGAACGGCTTCTGGAGCAGGAGCTCCCTCGCGTCCCTGCGAGAAAACATCGCGGCGGCGAGGGAGGCGAAGGACTCGGCCGTCTCCAGATCGGCGGAATCGGGCCTGTCGGGCGCGAGGTCCCAGCCGATCGCGTTGAAGGTATGCCTTCCGAGGAACTCGGCGGCGAGGAGGACCTTGTATCCCCGCGAGCGGAGGAGGCGCGTCGCGTGGTAATTCGCGTAGCCGGAGGTCCTTCCCCCGTACGTGGCGAAGACGGCTGCCGGAACGCCTCGTCCCTCGATCGAACCGATCCAGGTGCTGAGACTCTCAGGCGGGAAATCGGCGAAAACCGGAAAGCCGAAAATGACCGCATCGTATCCGATCGTCCCTCGATCGTCGCCGCGATTTTCCGCCGGGGTGACGTCGATGCAGACGGCTTCGACGCCGTCCTTCGCGAGCCGATCGCGGAGCAGTTCCGCGTAGCCCCGAGTGACGCCAGTGCCGCTGTAGTAGAAAACGCCTACTCTCATGCACGCTCCTCCTTCCGCCCCTCGCTCCGAACCATGGCTGAGCGGGGGATCAATCGTCGACTCATGCATCGCGTTATCATGCAACCGCTTGCACGAGGTACCCTAAAAAAAGCCTACACCGAGGCCCGTTCGATCAGCGAAACGGGAACGATCGAATGGCTGACCGCGCCCGTGGATATCCGCTGGAGCAAGTTCTGCGCGAGTAGTTTCCCCACGAGGCCGAGATTCTGGCTCACCGTCGTGAGCGGAGGCGTGCACTGCTCGCCGATCGAGAGGCCGTCGTACCCGATGACCGATACGTCCGCGGGGATACGCTTCCCCGCCTCCGCGAGGACGCGCATCGCGGAGACGGCCATGACGTCGCTCGCCGCGAACACGGCGTCCAGGTCGGGCGCCGAGCGAAGGAGGCGGCCCATCGCGTTCGCCCCGCCGGGGCCGGTGAAGTCGCCTGAGTCGACGAGGGCGGGATCGAGTGCGAGGCCCGCCTTCCGGAGGGCCGTCTCGTAGCCCGCCCGCCGCATGCGCACCTCGGCTTCCTGCTCGGGGCCTCCCAGGAAGGCGATTCTTCGCCGGCCGGCCGCGACGAGCCGCTCAGTCGCGATCCTGCCCCCCGCCTCGTCGTCTCCGGCGACAGTCGAGTATTCCATGCCCGGAAGGGGCGGACCGAAGGCGATGAACGGGGCGTCCGCCTCGGCGAGGCTTGTTATGTGATTCCGCTTCCTGCTCGAGGTCATGAGGATGAAGCCGTCGACCTTGCCCGAGGAGAGGTGCTGGACGGCCCAGGAGTCGTCCGCGGGGTCCACCGTGAGGAGGAGGAGGTCGTAGCCCTCCTCGTGGAGGGCGGCGCTCACCCCGCTGATGAGCTCCAGGATGAAAAGCTCGGTCACGGAAAACGCCCCGCAGCGTCCGTGGGTCACGAAGCCCACCGTGTTGCTCCGCTTCATTGAAAGACGCCGCGCGGGCATGTTCAGCTGGAACCGGTGCTTCTCCGCGATAGCCCGCACCTTTTCCTTGGTTTCCCTGCTGATGAGGGGGCTGTCGCTCAGGGCACGGGATACCGTAGCCGTTGACACCCCCGCGAGCCGGGCGATGTCCGAGATCGTCTTGACCTGTGTCGAAGGCTTCTTCTCCTGTTTCATGCAACCGATTGCATAATAATCCGATCACGGCCCGAAGTCAAGGGGATTTTTCACGATCCGAATGTACGGGACCGCAAGCCTGGGAAGAAAAACGCTCAAAATGAACTCGGCGCTCGCAGGGCCTCAGCCGCGGGACCGTGCGTGTACGCTCGATCAATCCGTGGGGCGAGCGAGGCTCATTTTGAGCGTTTTTCATCCCAGGCTCAGGGTGCGATGCGGATCGGATCGTGAAAAATCCCCTTGCGCGCACTCAGGAACGTTATCTCGGGTGGTTATCGGAATCAAGAAACGCGTACCGTACGCGGAACTGTCTCCGTATGAGTTGGAGGAAGAATCGCGATTCGATCCTCGCTCGCCACGCTGATCGAAAAGCGCGTATTCGCGCTTTACCTGCCGCCGAGGCTACGCGAGCGCCGGATTGAATCGCGATTCTTCCTCCAGCGACTGACGGACCGGCGTCCGCGCACGGCGCGCGCTTAATATCCATCTATGAGGGAATCGTCCAGGCCGATGTAGCTCGGGCTTTCGTCGACGAAGGGGAGGAGCTCGACGAGGGTGAGCTCGTTCCGTCGGAGTTCCAATTCGATATGGAGCGTCCCGGAAACGGGTTCGAGGCTCTCTACCGAGACATCGGGGCGAGCGCTGTCCATGAGGAATTCGATGGCTCGTTTATCCGGATACCGGGGGCGGCCCATTTTGCGCCAGAGGCCCCAGGGATTGCCCGCTTCCTCATGGACGCGGCTCCTTCGCGCGAGGGCCTTCCCGCGCGTCCAGGGTAGGTCGAGCGTTATGCGCTCGGGGACCCGCTCCGCCTGTTCCTGCACGGGGTTCCAGGCCACGAGGGCGATGGAGCCGTCATTTGCGAGGGTCGCGACGCAATGGTCGTCCCGATGGAGCACCGTTCCGCCGAGGCGGCTGAAAAACGAAAAGAGATGGTAGGTCGGCTTGCGGATGCCGTGGCGGGCGATGAAGCCGAAGCCGCCGTGAAAGAGGGAGCGCGGGATATCCAGCTCCTCGAAGATGTCGGAGAAGGTCCAGAACGAGAGGGTCTCCACGAAGTCCCCCGCTTGGCTCAAGAGGCGAGCGAGGTACGCGGCGTTGAGCGGAGTGTCGTGGACGGGGCAGAGGGGATTGTAGGAGGTGTTGAATTCCGTGATGTGGATTTCGAGGCCGGGGAATCCCGCACGGTCGATGCGCTCGCGGACGGACCGCAGTTCGTCGATCGGCGTTTGCGGCGTTGAAAGCGCTTGGTAGAAGAACTCCGGGGTTTGGCGTTTCCCGGGCTGCCCGGTATAGAGGTGGCGAGTGAAGAAGTCGAGCGGCAGGCCCTTCGCCTTCACGAAGGCGAGGAATTCGTCGATCCAGTGGTCGGCGCCGCCGCAGATGGCCGGGCCCCCGACGCGGATGGCGGGATCGACGGCTTTCACAGCGAGGGCGGTCGTCTCGTAAAGCCTGAAGTACTTCTCCTGGTCGGCATTCTCCCAGAACACGGTGAGGTTCGGCTCGTTCCAAACTTCTACGGGCCAGCTCCGCACTTCCTCGGCGCCGTAGCGCGCGATGAGATGCGTGAAGAGCCCGGTGACGAGATTGGACCAGATGGACCAGTCCGAAGGCGGTGTGATATTCCCCTTCCACCAGAAGACGGTCCCCTTACCGGAGGCGAGGGCCTCGGGCATGAAGCCGAGCTCGATGAAGGGCCGGGCTCCGTTCGCGAGCATGAGGTCGAAGACCTGGTCGATGTAGGAGAAGTTGTGGAAGACGCGCTTTTCGCCGTCGACCTCGTCGATCCTGAGGACGCCCATGTCGTCGCAGAGGAGGCCGTGGCAGCGGATATAACGGAAGGGCGCCGCCTTCCGCGCCTCGCGGAAGCGCTCCCAGTACTCGGCCCGGAGCATAGTCGATACGCGGTCGCTCGATACGCAGGATTCCCACGGTTTCTTGAAGGCGTTTTTCGGCATCACGGTTCGTCCCCCGGACGCGAGTATAGAACGGGGTTCGGGGAGGAGGAACGGCGGATTTTGCCGACCCTTCGACAGTTCTTGCCGCGAATTTCGCCCAACGGGCGCGATCAGCGCCGGAGGGAGGCGACCGCCTTCTTGATCGCCCTGATGTGATCGGGCGTAGTGCCACAGCAACCGCCGATGGCGTTGGCACCCGCTTTTACGAGGTCGGGCACGAGCGCGGCCATCATTTCGGGCGTCTCGCGGTAGACGAGGCCGCCGCCTGAGCGCTCCGGCAGGCCCGCGTTCGCTTGGACCAGGATCGGAAGGCTAGGAACCGCCGCGCGCATTTCCCGCGCCACGACGATCATCCCGGCCATGCCGTTGCCGCAATTCGTACCGATTACGTCGGCGCCCGCCCGGGCGGCTGCGCGGGAGGCGTCCGCGGGGGAGAGCCCCATCATGGTGCGGTATTCGCCTGCGGGGGTCCGGTCGAAGGTGAAGGTGCAGATGGCCTCGAGGCCGGTATGCTCCTTCACCGCCTTGATGGCCTGAACGGCTTCGTCCTCGGCGCTCATCGTCTCGATGCAGGCGGCGTCCGCGCCGCCGCGCTCGAGGGCGAGGGCCTGTTCCTTGAAGGCCTCGTAGAGCTCCTCCTCGGTGACCTCGCCCGTCATGACCATCTTACCCGTGGGCCCGATGGAGGCGATGACGATGACGCCGTCCCCGGCGGCTTTCCGTGAGGTGCGCGCGGCCGCCTCGTTTATCTCCGCCGCCTTGTCCCCGAGCCCGTAGTGGCCGAGCTTGATGCGCGTCCCGCCGAAGCTGTTCGTCTCGATCATGTCCGCGCCGGCCTCGACGTAGCTCCGCGCGACGTCGAGGACCTCGGCCGCGCGCTCGAGGCACCAGAGCTCGGGGCATTCGCCGGGCCCGAGCCCTTTCTTCTGGAGGAAGGTTCCCCAGGCCCCGTCGGATACGAGGATCTCGCCCTTGCCGAGGCGCTCGCGTAATCTAGTATTGGGCATCGTCCCGCTCCTTGGCCCCGGGGATCAAACCGCGCGGTCTCGTGGGGCCATGCCATCTTCAGACGACCCGAGCCGCGCTGTCAAGGCGCGGATTCGAAGCTACACGGCGAGGGCGGGCGATTGCCCGAGCGGAGCGGGAAATAGCTCTGAGGGAGACCGCGCCGGGACGGCGAAGGAGGAGGAGGCTAGAGCGAGAGCGCCTCCTTCACCTTCTCGGAGAGCGACTTGAGCGTGAAGGGCTTCTGGATGAAGCGCGTGCCCTCGTCCAGTACGCCGTGATGCGCTATCACATCCGCGGTATAGCCTGACATGAAGAGGCACCTGAGGCCGGGGATGAGGGACGAGATATTCCTCGAGAGGTCGCGCCCGTTCATCTCGGGCATGATCGTATCGGTGAGGAGGAGGTCGATGGAGTGGCCGCGGTCGCGGGCGAGGGCGATAGCTTCGCTCGGAAGGCGCGCCCTGAGCGTGTCGTAGCCGAGGGACTCGAGCATGGATGCGGTCATCTCCAGGATCATGGGATCGTCCTCGACTACCAGGATGGTGCCCCTTCCCGCGGTTGCGAGTATCGCGCTCGGCATGGCTCGCTCCGCCGCTCCGCCGTCGTGCCGCGGAAGGTAG
>CAZIEI010000056.1:0-3036 GCA_964538705.1 uncultured Spirochaetales bacterium
CTCGGTCCACCTTACCCTCATCCCCCAGGTCTCGGGCGGCGAACTCAAGACCAAACCTACTCAGCACTCGGTGAAAGAACTGCAGGAGATGGGCATCCAGCCGGACATCTTGATCTGCCGCTCCCCGGTTCCGGTGGACGAGGACTTGAGGCGCAAGATCTCGGGGTTCACGAACGTCGACGCGGAGGCGGTCATCTCCGCCCATGACGTGAAAACGACGATTTACGAAATTCCCCTCCTTTTCTACGATCAGAAGCTCGACCGGATCATCCTCGAGAAGCTCGGCGTGGAGAGCAGGCATGCGGACCTGAGCGCCTGGCGCGAGATGGTGAGGCGGATCAAGGAGCCCAAGGCTACCGTCAGGATCGCCATCGTCGGCAAGTACATGGACCTCCACGACGCCTACAAGTCTGTCTTCGACGCTCTCCACCACGGCGGCGTCGCCAACGAGGTGGCCGTGGAGCTCGTGAAAACCGATTCTTCACTGTTCGAGTCGGAGGACGCCGATCCGGCCGCGATCCTCGCCGGAATCGACGGGGTACTCATCCCGGGGGGCTTCGGCCAGCGCGGCGTGAACGGAATGGTGGAAGCGGTCCGCCGCGCGCGGGAGGCCGGAATCCCGACCTTCGGCATTTGCCTCGGCCTTCAGGTCATGGTCATCGAATGGGCCAGGAATGTGTTAAAATGGAAGGACGCGGATTCATCGGAATTCGTGGACGATTCCGAGCATCCCGTCATTTCCCTCCTCGAGGAACAGGTGAACGTGAAGAACTACGGCGGAACGATGCGCCTCGGGCGAAGCGAGTCCAAGCTCGCCGCGGGGACCAGGATCAGCGAGGCCTACGGGTCCGAATCCATCCAGGAACGCCACCGGCATCGCTACGAGGTCTCGAACCGCTTCCGCCCCGAGCTCGCGGCCGCCGGCCTCATCGTGTCCGGCCTCACGCCGGACGGTTCCCTCGTGGAATCCGTGGAATGGCCCTCCCACCCCTGGGGCGTCGGCGTCCAGTTCCATCCCGAGTTCAAGTCCAAACCCACGCAGGCGCATCCTCTGTTCCGGGAATTCATCAAGGCGGCGGCGCGTGGCAAGATCTGAGTCTTCCGTTCGCGAGGACGGATCATCTCGCTCGAATGGCGGCGCTCACCGCCGTTCCCGTCGCAGGAGCGTCGATATCGGCAGATTGCCTTTCGCCCTACTCGCGACGGCGACTAACCTCTTCATGGCCGCCTGCACCTTCAACTACGGCGAGGCCGATCTCAGCGATAAAATGTCCGAGGCCGTGCCTAATACGGTGCTCGAGAATTTCCAGCACACCGTCATGCAGGACGGGAAGCCGGCCTTCAGGCTCTCGGCCGCCCGCGCGGAGACCTACGACGCGAAGAAGGAAACCCGCCTCAAGGGCGTCTCCTTCGTGGAATATGACTCCCGGACCGGCGAGCCCATCACTGCGGGCACCGCGGCCTCCGCAGTCTTCTTCGGCGATTCCGAGAATGTCGAACTCTCAGGCGCCATATTCTTCTATTCCAAGCGCAACAAATTCAGCCTCGAGGGAGGCTACCTCTACTGGGACAACGCCAAGAAGACTCTCGAGGGCCGTCGAGATCGCCTCATCACGCTCGAGGGCGACGACGGCTCCGTCATCCGCGGGGAGGGATTCACCGCCGACGCGCGGCGGAGGTCCATGAGCTTCTCTGGCCACACTACGGGCACCTTCATCGTCGAGGACGAGGAGGAGGGCGATGCTTCCTCAAAGTCCGCCGCTCCTTCGGAGTCCACTGCTCCCTCAGAGGGGAACGAATGGTGAACGTCGCACGCGCCGCCGCGTTCGCCGCCCTCCTCCTCGCTTCCGCGACGGCCGCCGCCGACAAGTTCGACTACGAGGGAGACTCCTCCTCGATCGACAAGGCGAGAAACCGCACCATCCTCATCGGTAACGCGTCCATCCGGTCAGACGACACTCTCATCAAGGCGGACCGCATAGAGCTCTTCGGCAAGAACAACCGCTACGCCCTGTGCTCGGGCCGGGTCACTTTCGTCGACTCCAAGAAGGGAATCTCGATCTCCACCGAGAAGCTCGAGTACGACCGAACGAGCAAGCGCTCCCGGATGCAGGGCCCCACCGTGATGGAGGACAAGAAGAACAAGGTCGTCATCAAGGGCTCCTTCATCGAGGACGACGGCGAGAACGAGATCACCATGATCCAGATCAACGTGCGGATCATCAAGGAGAACATGATCTGCCGCTCCGAGTACGCTTATTACCGCAGGAAGGACAAGATCCTCGAGCTCTCAGGGCTTCCCGTTGTGGTCAAGGACGGCAGCGAGCACCGCGCCGCGAGGATCACCGTGGACCTGGACAAGGACGATATTTCGATGGAGGGCGGCGTCTCAGGCTCCATCAAGGACGAATCGAGCCCGAGCCCGTCAGCGTCGCCGTCCTCGACCGTCAAGCCGGAGGCATCCCCGTCCGGAGGCCAGTCTCCGGAGGCGCCCTCCCCTTCACCTACGCCGGTGCCGAGCGCGGGGAGTCCCGCGCCATGAGCGATATCCACAAGCACACCCTGGAGGTGCGCAACCTCAGGCGCGCCTACGGCAAGAAAGTGGCCGTGAAGGACGTTTCCTTCGCGATGAGCACCGGAGAGATCGTGGGCCTCCTCGGCCCGAACGGCGCGGGCAAGACTACCGTCTTCTACATGGTCGTGGGCTTCGTACGGCCCACCAACGGCATGATCCTCCTCGACGATCGGGACATCACCGGGGAGCCCATGTACCGCCGCGCGCGAGCCTCCATCTTCACGAAGATGACCGTCGAGCAGAACATCATGGCCATCTTGGAAACGAGGCGCGAGCTCGACAAGGCCGGCCGCGAGTCCAAGCTCGAGGAGCTCATCGAGGAATTCGGGATCGGAGCCATCAGGAAACAGCCCGCCTACACCCTCTCGGGCGGCGAGCGCCGGAGGACTGAGATCGCGCGCGCCCTCGCCATCGAACCCAAGTTCCTCCTCCTCGACGAGCCCGCCGCCGGGATGAACCCC